>CAJQOL010000126.1 GCA_905479925.1 uncultured Kangiellaceae bacterium
AGAACCATTGCCATTGCCCATTTCTTAATTTGCTGCAGGCCCAAATAAACAACGGCTTCATGTAGGCTGCTAACCTTTTTAGGCAATCGGCATAACGGACTATTGACGATTTTTAGAATCTGGTAACTAAGCTTCGCGTCAGTTGAAATGGAGCGACTAAGGTCATCAATTTCAACATCAGGATCCTGTAACTGACAGACAATCTGCAATGCTGTTTCAGAGTTATTATCAATTTTGGTCCCATAAACGGGCATTGGGCGCTCTAGGAAGTAACCTTGGAAAAGCTCAAAACCTAATTTTTCGCATAAGTCGTACATTTCTTGGTCTTCGACTTTTTCGGCGAGCATTATTGGGCGTTTAGGAAGTTTGTCTAATACCTCGGTCTCAAACTTTTGCATTTTAGGCGTAAGCTCTTCGATTGGTAAATTTAGTAGCTCAACCTTAATGTAATCAACTAAGGGGACAATTTCGTCAAACCTATCGCAGAATGAATAATCATCTAGGGCAAATTGGTAACCTTGTTGCTTTAGCTCTTTTATACGGTTTACGAAGCGCTTATCAACGGTAACGTCTTCTAGAATTTCAATCACTATTCGTTTTGGATCTAGAGGAAAAAAATAATCTGAAAGTAGCAGTTTTCGAGTTAAGTTGATGAATATTTTAACGTAAGCACCTTCTTCTTCGTTAAGAATACTGCCACAGTAGTTAACTATGAGTGAAGATGTAGCCTTATCACCGTCAGCAAAATTGGCTTGAGTTGGGTCATTATCACGGTATAAAAGCTCAAAAGCATAGAGCTTCTTTTTAGCGTCAAAGATCGGCTGACGGGCAAATAAAAGATCATTTGATAATCTGGTTTTCTTTGTTTTTTTATCAGCTTTCGCCATAGAATCAACCTGGTTAACGACAAATATCAGAGGTAATCTCCGATCTATCAATTAAACTTCTCAAGTTTTAGTACCTAAATAATTTATCGACCAACGATTACACCAGTAAATTTGTAACATAGTTAGTCTAAGTAGACACCGTTTATTTGAGTTTAGTTGAAAATCATGTTTTTGCCATATTTTGCGTTTAAATAATGTGACAAATTGGAAGTTTATTGAGCGTATGTGAAATATGGCCAAGAATTAGGCCTTTTCGTAAGCCGTTTATTAAAATTCTTGACCAAAAACAACAACAAAGCAGTCGATTACTTGACTAAATTAGTGGGCTTCCCAGGTGAACTGGATACCAAAATGGCGACCTGGAGCCAAAGTCGCTAAATCATCCGCAGAACTGACGTATTCGTCATCAAAAAGGTTATCTCCGTAGACTTTTAGTTGCCAGTTATTAGACAGGTAATAGCTAAAATTTAATGCTAGAAGATTAGCAGAGCGAGTAGCGAGTTCGCCGTTTCCTGGAGTCGTTTTAGTCGCTCGATGCTGCAATCGAAGGTTGGCGTCCCAATTATCGCTATGATAATTTAGCGCCAGATGGCTACGGTCGCTCGGAATATCTGCAAGCGGTAGACCGTTATCGTTACTGCCTTCGATTTTAGTCGAGGAAAAATTCAAGGTCCATCGAGGCCCTAGATGCAGAAGGTATTCAATTTCAAAACCTTCAATTTCACCATTACTTAAATTAACAAATGTCAGCGAGTCATCGGAAATGGAGACTCTTTCGATATAGTTACTAAAATCACTTATAAAATGAGTAAATTTAACTCGCTGGTGGTCGTCTTTCCATTGAAAACCCAAATCAAAGTTATTCGCTTTTTCGTCGTTTAACTGCGGGTTACCAGTTACTTGACCGCGAGCCGTTGTACCACTAAAAAATCGTTCCGTAAGTGACGCAAATCTAAACGCATTTCCAGCATTCAGGTTGACTTCAAACTGCGGCGAAAAATCGTAAGCTAAACCGACAAACCCCGTTACCGCGTTATCCCTGTCGGTTTTTGTGTTAGTTTGTGTTGCACTCTCAATGGTATACCTGCCACCGGCTTGGAAACGGAAGGCGTTGAATTTTTTGTGAAATGTATAAAATAATGCAAGCTCTTGTTGCACGCCATTACGTAAAGTATTGCTGCTATTCACTTGATTATCTTGTAGATCAATGACGTTTTCATTGATATTGACTCTATTTCTCGAGTACCAATCAACGCCTAACAAGCTCGATTGTGACTCACCTTCCCAAGCCTTTTGCCAGTTAATGCCTAGATCGTCGGATGATGCTTCTACATTACTTAAAGAATCTAATGGGCGCAGGGTACTGGTTAGTGTTGATTGGCTATGAAAGTATGCGTCTAACGACCATTTATTCTTGTGAGTAAAAGCAGCCTTTATGATTCGGTGCTTTTCCGACGGTACATTGACGATCCTATTTGGAAAGCGAGCATTTGAGCGACCGATATCATCGCCTTGGGAAACATATAACCAGCTTTCTAACAAGCTATCTTCAAATTGCCACTCTTTTTTGGCGTATCCAGCGTACTGATGGAAGTGTGTATTCAATTCGTTATTGTTGATGTCGAAACTATTATTAGCTTTGCGGTTTACTAGCCCAAATTGGTTTTCTTCATCTCCCCATCTAACCGATTGAAAATGCTGATTTCCAATGCTTTGATAACCTACCGAGGCATGCAAGCCATCCACTTGACCAATAGACAGTTGAGTCACGCCGCCAATTGCTCCTGAGCCGTAATAAGTTGAAATAGGGCCACGTGTTATGGAAACGTTACCTAAAAGTAACGGGTCAATAAATGAAGCTGCCACTCCCGCCCGGCGTTCACTGCTTAACCTCACGCCATCAACAAGGGTTAAGATTCTTTGCCTGGAGACACCTCTAATGGAAATAACTTGGTAAAGGCCTGGTTGGCTATTCTCTGCAACTCCAGGAAGACCTTCGACTAGCTCGGTTAAGGTTGAAGGTTGGATTACATGGGATGCTGGCTCAATCACTGAAACCGCCTTAGTGGTAGGTTCTAAACCTGCAAACGGTGTTTTTCGCTGGGTAATTATAAGTGTTTGAGTCGATTGGTTATCACAATCCAACGATGCCTTTGTATTATCGTCACTATTCGTTCTTGTTGTGGTTGTTTCACAAGGTGGAGGGTTGCTTTTCGCTGTTTGTTGTTCTTCAGCATGAATTGTTGTCGATAGCAAAGCTACCGAAACTAGCTGGCGAACTAACGCTTTCTTTGAGGTTAAACTTCTAAAACGGAACATTCATGCAGCATCAAAATTTACAAACGGCCGGGGAATATAGCAGGCGATTAAATATAACGCTAGCATAATATTACCATCTACGGGTTTCTCAACCTTTTGACCCTACAAGCCGTGCAGGTAATAAACTTGTCGGGGATTATGACCTTATATATTCAGGGGAGAATAGTCGTTAGTTTGCAAGTCTCTTAGGTATTACTAGCTGATACTGCGCAACGCTTATATTGAGACCCGTTACACTACACTCGAAAAATTTGTGGGCATGGAGAATACTGGAGCAACTGTTCTTTGAAATACATTTTGGTGAGGTTCAACGATGCAAAATTCTATGATGCTAAAAACGAAGGCTAAAAGAAATGGTTTAATTAATTCGTTTAGGAAAAATTCGATAATAGGAAAGCTAGCAATTACCTTTTGTTTTGTTAGTCTTTTAAGTGGTTGCTTATCACAACAGGTTAATCGCGGCGTTTCTAGTAACCTGGTTAGTTATCTTTACCCTAAAGGAGAAATGGTTTCACATAGTAGCGACCGTTTACTGCATTTAAGTCTGCCGTTAAAAGTCGGTGTCGCTTTCATACCTGAATCGACTACTGACCGAAGTTTTAGTTTAAGTGAGCTTGAAAAACAAAAGCTATTGCTGAGTGTTACTAGTCAATTTAGACAAGATAAAGCGATATCCAAAATTCAAATTATACCTGAGCTCTATTTGCGCCAAGGAAAAGGCTTTGTAACCCTAGAGCAGGTATCCAGGTTGTACGATGTTGATGTCATTGCTTTAGTTTCCTATGACCAAATGGTGGTTAATGAGTTGAATAGGCTATCTTTGGCCTATTGGACAATCGTAGGTGCTTATATTGTTCCCGGCGAGTCGACCGAAGTACAAACGTTTGTAGATACGGCTGTTTTCGATATTCAATCTAAAAAAATGTTATTTAGGGCCCCAGGAGTGCACCAAGATGCACGCTCACACACCGCAATTGGCCACCAGCAAAAAACTCGCGCAAAAAGGTATGAGAGTTTTGAAAAGGCGTCCAACGAAATGGCCAATAATTTATCCCTAGAGTTAGAAAAATTTAAGCGACGGGTAAAAAGTGGAGAGGCTGCTAAAGTTAGCTATCGAGGCGGTTCGGGGGGCGGTTCTTGGGGGATTGTTGGGGTCGTGTTTTTGATGTTACTGATCCGCTTTTCTTCAACACGTAAACGTTAACAAAAGCATGATCATTTGAAAAAGGCGGGTTAACTTGGCAATTAACGACAACGAGCGTAAAGTAGTAATCGTAAGCTAAATAATTGGAGAATATGATGAATCAATTCGAGATGTCCGAAATATTACGCCATTTAGAAAGCGAGTTAAGCGATGATAATGCGCTATCTGAGCAAGAAAGGGCTAAGGCTCAGGCGCTAGCTGAGCAGATAAAAGAAATGCTTGCTAAGAGCGAAGAAAGCAAAAATAGTGATGAGTTTCTATTGTCAAAACTAAAACATCAAATTGAACAGTTTGAAATTCAGCACCCCGCAATTACTGAAATTGTAGGCCGGTTATCCGACTTGCTGGCCAGAGCTGGTATATAGTTATTCTCGGCTGCTTAAGCTCGATCAGCAACGCGTTGTTTTTGAGAAGATTTTTGATTTGCCATTGACTAAATACAGTGTTAATTTGTAGCGAAACTATCATTGTTTATGTTTAAAGAGTGAAGCTTTATGTCTAATCAGCAAGCCTATAACGTCGTGTATGCGGGGGCAGTCCTGTCCGGATTTGAAGAACAACAAGTAAGGCTTGGCTTTGTTGAAAAAATGAATATTCCGGCGGATAAAGTTGAACAGCTATTTAGCGGGCGCAGAATGACGCTCAAAAAAGCTATTAGTAAAAATAAAGCGGAACGGCTGCAGCAGAAGCTGCTTACCTTTGGAGCTGAGACTGCTATTGTCCCATACGTTGTAGAACCCTCGGTAAACCAGTCGAGTGATGTTAGCAAGAACAATCAGCGTGAAAATACTGAAAAGGTAACAACAGAAAGAAGCGTAACTTCAGCACTAGAAAATGATTCGAATATTGATGCTGAAACCAACCTGCCAAAAGACCATACTTCAAAAGAGAACCTTTCTGCACAGCAACAATATGACGAGGATATGAACCAACGAATTGCTCGCGCTCAAGCTATGATAGAAGCGCAGCAAATACAGCAAAATAGCCAACAGCATAACGCAGCTAGTGGCTCTAAAAAGCTTACCTACTTTTCTGTATTTTTAGGTGCGTTACTACTGCTGCTTTACTTTTCACTTGAAACTCTCAAATAGGGCTATTATAAAGCCCACCCTTTTTGCCGAGACTGTCTATACTTAATTCAATATTAAGGGGGATAACCATGTTATCTCATTTATTGAGTTTGGCTTTTACGGTGCTAAGCCTAGACCGCCCCTGTTCTGAACCGCTAACGAGTTTTTTTCTTAGCGAGTTTCTAACACGATTTGAGTAGAGGTTTATATGGAGTTTGACGACTACCTAAAGATTCTTGCGGAAAAAGACGGCTCCGATTTATTTCTTTCTACGGGAGCCCCGCCAAGCGCTAAATTTCACGGTAAATTGATGGCCATCGATCGCAAAATTATGCATCCGGGTGAAATTGAAGCAATTGCCAGTCAAATCATGAATGAAGAGCAAAAAGCTGAATTTGAGAAAAAGCCCGAAATGAATTTAGCTATATCTCAGTCTCAGGTTGGCCGTTTTAGAGTAAATATTTTTAAGCAACGCAATCAGGTCTCTATGGTTATTCGTGCAATCAAGGTTGATATCCCAGATTGGCGAGCGCTTAATTTACCGGAAATTCTGCCCAAGTTAGTGATGCAAAAGCGCGGACTTATCTTGTTTGTTGGTGGTACCGGCTCCGGTAAATCGACCTCCCTAGCGGCGCTTATCGATTATAGAAACTCGAACTCTTCTGGTCATATTATTACGATTGAAGACCCGGTTGAATTTGTCCACCGTCATAAAAAATCAATTGTTAACCAGCGGGAAGTCGGCGTTGATACCGATAGTTTTGAAGATGCGCTAAAAAATACTTTACGACAGGCCCCCGATGTTATTTTGATTGGCGAGATTAGAGATCAAGAGACCATGGAGCATGCACTCGCATTTGCTGAAACGGGGCATCTTTGTATCTCGACACTACATGCTAACAACGCAAATCAGGCACTGGACAGAGTCATTAACTTTTTTCCAGAGGAGCGACATAAGCAGCTCTTTCTTGATCTCTCGTTGAACTTACAAGCATTTATTTCACAACGATTAATACCAACGGTTGATGGAAAACGATGTGCAGCTATAGAAATATTATTGGGCTCGCCAAGAGTGTGTGATTTGATTAAAAAGGGCGCAATTGATGAAATCAAAGAGGTCATGCTCAAGTCAGAAACCGGTGGAATGATGACTTTTGATACTGCGCTGCTTAATCTCTATAACGAAGGAAAAATCTCTTATGAAGAAGCGCTTAAAAACGCAGACTCTAAGAATAACCTAGCACTAAAGATCAAACTGTCTGGAAAGCCAAAACCGCCGGCAAGTGCACAAGCTGCTCCACCGGCTCCCGCCAAAAGTACTTCCAACGCTGCGGCAGCACCGAAGCCTGTTTTGCTTGAAGAGCCCCCTAAGGAATCAGTATCTTCGAGTGGAGGCCTAAGTTTGCAACCTATGTCTGAACCAAAATCCGATGACGATGAACAAGCTCCATAAGTACGAAGTTAAAGAGCTTAGAGTCTAGTTTCTAAGCCCTAAGTTCTAATTTCGTCCATCTCGTGAACGCCCTGATGAACGTTTTCTTGAAGAATCTGAAGAGCTTCTTCTATTCGACGAACGGCTGCTAGAGCGATTGTTTGAGTGGCTTTTTCTCGAAGAGCTTCTGTTGTTAGAGCTAGATGAACTCCTCTTATTGGAACTAGCAGAACTTTTCTTGTTAGAACTAGACGAATAGTTTTTTGAAGAACGCTGTTTTGGCGGCTTGCTCTGTTGTCTATTGCCTGAGCTCTTCGCCGGTTTTTTTGATGGTGACCGGCTTTCCTTTTGCGCGCGTTGTCGCGGCTTTGCTTGCCGTTCATTTTGGCGCTGAGGCTTTGCGCGACTGCTGCGATCTTCTCTCGGTTTACGGGTTACAGTTTCCGGTCTTCGGCTTTCCCGTGGTTTACGGTTCGATGACCGGTTGTTGACCTGCGGTTTGCTTGTCACTGGTCGAGTATTACGTTCCTGGACGCTAATTCTTCCATCTCGCAATTCTTCCTTTATTCGATTTGGCGTTGCTATACGAGTATCTCTCGTTGCTCTCTGAGAACGGGTTGTAGAACCAAGGTCTCGCTGATTAAGCTGACTACGGTGAGTTCTGCTATTACTTGAATCAACGCGGTGCTCACGATGCTGGCGAACTTCGTTACGACTAGGACGATTACTACGGTAACGGTCTCTAACTGTTACGCTTCGATAAGAAACTCCTCGACGGTGAGTTGGGTTATGAGCCCAGCGACGAGCATGTTGATGACGGACAATCTGATGACGGTCATAGTAATGGTGCGGTCGATAGTGTCTTCTTGGTATTCTTACTAAATGGTGGTTATGCCAATGGAATGAACTAAAGAAGAAACCAAAAGAAACCCGAACTCTAGGACCCCAGTAAAATGGGCTATGATGACCATTATGGTGGTAGCCAAAATGAGGAGAGCTCCAGTATACCGGTGGGTAATGAGACCAGTGCCAAGACCCATAAACAACACGGGTGTCGTAGTAAGGAACATAAACAACTTCTCTCTCAATTGGCTCAATAACGATAGAATCTTGCTCGCGAGTAACCGTTACCCTTTCTAAGTCGTCCAAATTTCCTGCTTCATAAGCACGTGCTCTTAACGATTGCACGCTGGCTAACAGGGCTTCTTCATCCTGTAAAAAGGCATCCCCTAAACGTTGCGTCCAGTCCAAGTTTTCACTGAGACGCTTCAGAATTTGCGGGAACGCTGTTAGTGCTTTAACGCTAGGATCCCACTCTTGGTCTTCGACCGCCTCAACAGCCTCGGAGCCTTCATATCCAGGATTTTTATCTAGCCACCGTTCAGCTTGTATCACTTCTAACGGATAAGTTGAAGCAATTAAAATGTGCGAAAGAACCGTGTCCGGATATAGCGCAATGGGGGCTAGAATTTGCTCCAACTCCGCCTGACTAAATTGCTCTTGCTCCGACTCTGATTGTTCCGAATATGCTGAAAACGTTACTAATAGGAGTACTAGAGAAAGTCCTAATTGCCTAATAATTTTCATATTTTCCACCTTGATTTGACGCTTAATGGCACTTTTTGCCAATCTACATGCCATTATCGCTCTGTCCAGCTTAACTAAAACTGAACAGAAAGCGAACAATTTCCCAAAAACGTTGAATTTATCGATATTTTTAATGGTATGAAATAAGGGGGTAAGGGAAGGGGATAGCGGATAGGAGCTAGGAGGTGGGAGATAGGAGCTAGGACAAACCTAGTTGCGAGTTACGAGTTGCGAGAGTAGTCCCACCTCAGTGCTCTCTGCGGGCTCTGTGGTAAGAAAGTCTTTAGGCTGTTTAGTCTTTCTCCGTGTCTCTGCGGTGAACAATGCTTTCAATCTTTTTCATTCAAGCTAAGGAGGAAAGGAGCTGGGAGATAGGAGCTAGGATAAACCTAGTTGCGAGTTACGAGTTGCGAGAGTAGCCCCACCTCAGTGCTCTCTGCGGGCTCTGTGGTAAGAAAGTCTTTAGGCTGTTTAGTCTTTCTCCCCGCGCTCAGCGGTAAAAAGGTTTTTAGGTGTATCGTCCGCAATAGAGTAGCTCACTCACCGTAGACTGTTCTAAGGTGAGTGGTTATCACTTAATTACTCCCAATCAGCAAAAGGGCTGATGTCGGCGTCGTAATCTACGCCGTCAAATCCAAAACCAAATAGTTTTAGGAAGTCTTCGTTGTAGCCTTTATAGTCACCTAGCTCTGGGAAGTTTTCGGTGGTTACATTTGGCCAAATCGCTTTAATTTTTCCTTGGATGTGGTCGTTAGTTTCTACCCCATCCATACGTAAACGTTTGCTTTCGTCCATTTCTGGTGACTGTTCAAGCAGTAAGGTGTCAAACAGGCCATAAATTTGTTCAATAACACCTTCATGGGTGCCTTCTTCTTTCATGACTTGATACATAAGAGAAATGTAAAGTGGCATTACTGGAATCGCTGAACTAGCTTGAGTTACTACCGCTTTTAGCGAGGTAACATATGCGCGTAGTCCTAAATCGCTATAGTCTGAGTTTAAAGCGGTAGATGCTCTGTCTAAGTCTTCTTTTGCTTTACCGATAGTCGCGTGTCCGTATATCGGCTGAGTCAATTCTTTACCAATGTAGGTGTATGAAGAGGTTACACAGTTTTCTGCAAGCACACCCGCATCGCTAAGACGTTTAATCCATAGTTCCCAATCTTCACCACCCATTACTTTTATGGTGTTATTGATTTCATCTTGATTTGCCGGTTCTAAAGAAATTTCATGGACTTCTTTTTTGTTAGTATCAAAAGTTTTAGATACTACCGGCTCACCTACAGGTTTAAGAGTCGATACATAAGCATCACCTGTGTCAGGGTCGTTTCGCCTCGGGGAAGCTAAGCTGTATACAACTAAATCAATCTTGCCTAAGTCTTGCTTAATGAGCTCAATGGTTTCATCTTTAATGGCATGAGAAAAAGCGTCACCGTTAATTGTTTTCGCGTATAGGTCCGCTTGTTTAGCTTCGCTGTGAAAAGCGGCGGTATTATACCAACCTGCTGTTCCAGTTTTACGCTCGGTCGGCGGCTTTTCAAAACAGATCCCTAGGGTTTTCGCTCCTGCGCCAAACGCTGAGGTGATTCGTGATGCTAACCCATAACCCGTTGAACAACCTATTACCAAAACATTCTTTGGTTTAGTACTAATATCACCTTTTGATTTCACATAGGCTATTTGCTCTTTAACACTTGCAGTACAACCGGCCGGGTGGGCATTAGTACAAATAAAACCACGAACTTTGGGCTTGATAACCATATTATTAATATCCTAACTTGACACTATTATTGAATAGCGCGGATTTTACCCTGCATCAATGGCTTTATAAAGGGGATTTTAAGCTGGTCGGGTAAGTTGAAATAGCTAACAAACGGGTTATTAGAGCTGATAAAGTTCAGAATCGCTAAAGACATATCAGATATTCGTCGTCGAATCCCAGAGGAAAAGGTCCACTTTTGATCAAAAGCGGACCTCGATTAGTTTACTGAGGAAGGTTTTCAAACCCCATGTTGAACAGGGTAAAACCGTAGATATCGGCATATTGATCAATAATTTTTGAAACTGGCGTTCCGGCACCGTGGCCAGCATTGGTTTCAATACGAATTAAGGTCGGTGAAGCGCCGGACTGTTTATCTTGAAGCTCGGCTGCAAACTTGAATGAGTGTGCAGGAACAACTCGATCGTCGTGGTCTCCGGTTGTAACTAGAGTCGCCGGGTACTTGATGCCCGCTTTAACATTGTGAACCGGTGAATATCCTTTTAGGTACTCAAACATTTCCTGACTTTGTTCTGAGGTTCCATAATCATATGCCCAACCTGCGCCAGCAGTAAAGGTGTGATAACGCAACATGTCCAAAACGCCAACAGCGGGTAATGCTACTTGCATCAGGTCTGGACGCTGAGTCATAACCGCACCAACTAAAAGGCCACCGTTTGAGCCGCCTCGAATAGCTAAGTATTTACTTGAGGTATAGTTGTTACCGATTAGGTATTCAGCAGCAGCAATAAAGTCGTCAAAAACATTTTGCTTTTTAAGTTGTGTTCCTTGGTTGTGCCAGTCCTGCCCGTATTCTCCGCCACCTCTTAAATTAGGTACAGCGTAAACACCGCCTTGCTCCATCCAAACGGCGTTAGCAACACTGAAGCTCGGTGTTAAACTGACATTAAAACCACCATAACCATAAAGAATTGTTGGGTTTTTACCATTTAGAGCGATACCTTTCTTATGGGTAATGATCATCGGTACTTTGGTACCGTCTTTTGATTTGTAAAAGACTTGTTTTGATTCGTACAAATCACTATCAAACTTAGCACCTGATTTTAAGTAAATTGCCGACTCGCCTTTTAGGGTGTCAAATGCATAAATGGTCGCAGGGGTTTTGTAGTTTGTAAATGAGTAATAAATAACGGAGTCGTTTTTCTTACCACTTAAGCCGCGTAACGTACCAACACCAGGCAGTTTAATTTCTTGTATCAGTTTGCCTTGGTAATCATATTGGTAAACTCTTGATATCGCATCGACCATGTACTCAGCATAAATATACCCACCACCGGTAGATGGGCTGAGGACATTGTCAGTTTCAGCAATAAAATCAGTCCAGTTGTCAGGTGTCGGATTTGCAGCACTAACGGTGACTATTTTTTGGTTGGGGGCATTATGATTAGTTTGTAAATAGAGTTTATCGTCTTCGTTTTCTAATAGGCCTGTTTCAGAGCTAAAATCTTTAGTAATTTGAACCAGTGGAGAGTTCGCCTTTGATAGGTCTTTTATATAAAGATTGTTGCCGGAGGTAGACTTTGCTGCGGATATGGTAAGAAAACGCTGATCATCCGATACAGATGCGCCGACATAACGGTGTTTTTGTTCTTCAGTACCACCAAAAATCACGATATCTTTCGATTGAGGCTCGCCTAATTTGTGGAAATAAAGTTTATGCTGGTCGGTCTTGGCGGACAGTTCACTGCCCTCAGGTTTGTCGTAACTTGCATAATAAAAGCCTTCATTTCCTAACCATGAAATTCCGGAAAACTTTACGTCGATTAGTGCATCTTCCATAATCGCTTTTGTTTCAACATCTATGATGATAATTTTTCGCCAGTCACTTCCGCCTTCCGAAATTGAGTAGGCGGCGATTGATCCGTCCTTTGAGAAACTCAATTGCGCTAACGAGGTAGTTCCGTCGTCACTGAACTTGTTAGGATCAAGAAAAACCTCCGCTTCTTCGTCGCCTTTTTTGCGGTAAACCACATATTGGTTTTGTAGCCCATCATTTTTTCTAAAATACGTATATTTGCCTTCGGTATAAGGCGCGGTTACTTTTTCGTAGTTCCAAAGTGTCGTTAATCGCTCTTTTAGCTTGTTGCGGTAAGGAATATTATTTAGGTAATCAAAAGTGGTGGTATTTTGCGCCTTAACCCACTCACCTGTTTCTAAGCTTAAATCATCCTCTAACCAGCGATAGGGATCTGATATAGATTGCCCGAAATACTGATCAACAACCTCACCTTTTCTTGTTTTTGGGTAGTCAATTGCCGTCGTCTGATTGTCGATAGCAGGGGTTATGCTGGTCTCAGCTTTTGTACTGTCAGGTTGCTCTGAACATGCACTGATCAGTCCTATAAGGATTAGGATAGAAACTTTATTTTTCATTGTAGTTCTCGTTTGTAATTGAAGCTGTTTGTAGGTTCTAATCAACAATCTATGAATTGCGGACAACAGGGCACCTAAAATACTAGGGATTGAGGGTTGAAGCAAATACAAATCGTTTCAAATATTTGCTGAATATTACCGGTTTGAGCCATATTTACTCAGGAAGGTGCAGTTTGATTGCTAGATCTGAACTACGCTTAAGTAAATGTCGTAATAATTCACCTTGGAAACTATGTCCTCCATTGATAACTCCGCTGAGCAAATGTCTCAGCTAACTCAAAAACGTTTAGCGTTAGAAAGCTTAATTCGCATTACTTGCAGTGTTCAAACCCAGCAACAATGCCTATTAGAGTTGTCGGTTATTGCTCGCCCATCTCAAGAGTTCCCGAAAAAGCTAATTAGACACATAGAGACACTTAAGAAGGGTATTGGAAACTTATCGGCGTCAGAGATAATCCAAAGGCTAGATGTCATTGAAAAGGTCATGGCAAAGGATATGCAACGAATCGTTCAATTGGTTGATATAAATGTTAATGAGCTGCGCGATGAGCAACTTGAAGCCATTTCGATTGATGAGTTTGTTGATGCAATTGCTAACTTTCACCGAAGAACACAAACAGCGGTAGCGCTGCGCTATTTATTGATTGAGAAAGGCGTTGCTATTGCTCCCTTCACGTTATCAATTCCTCAAGAATCAATTCTTGCTCACATAGAAAACCTTAAGGTCAAAGAAAAAGGTTGTGTTCAACAGATACGCGGCGAAATAATTAGTATTATCTCAGATAGCGAGCTAGTGCTAGGTAGTGATAATCTTTCCCCAGAAATGACTATCGAAATTAGTAAGGTTCGCCAAGCGATGAAGGTTAATTTAGAGCACCTAGACTCTGGCGGAAAAATAAAAGATATTCCTAATGTTTTTGAAACTATTGTATTAGAAAGCCCCATTGTTGAAGCCATTGACATTAGTGAGCCTGAAAGTGAAGTTGAGGAGCAACAACAAACTGATGCTCCTGAGCAACGACAAGTTGATTTGCCTTCGGATAGTCTGCATCTTGAGTCGCAAAGTAAAGGGACTTTGACGTTTTTCCAGAAGTTAAAGCTGTGGCTAAGCTCTCCATGGAGTGTTTCATGGAAGAACATCGAGCACCGTAATAACACTAAGAACCAAACCAAGACCAACAAGTAATGTTAAATCTAAAAAATTGGGATTATTAATCAACGGGCTCAAAGAGTTGAGGTGATTGCCTATCATTTAGGTGTTGTTCGAAAGGCAACGAAGTGAAATTTCGAGATCAATATTTGCTGGTCAGAAGGTTTAAATTGTTTAGGTAGAAAAACGCAGAAATTTCAACGCTGCCTTAGGTTCGTTAAAGAATAAAGGCAGCATCAATTGCTATAGCATTATGCGATTATTTATCTAATTCTTCTTTTACCTGCGATTAATACTAACAATAACAAAAACCAGTTAGCTGAACCGCCACCGCCACTGCTACCGCCATCACTTGGCAAAGGAGTTACAGCAGGGCCAATATTTAACGGTTTGGTTAGGCCGCTTGCTGACGCCACATCGGCGTCAATAATCTGAATGCTTGTGATAATCAATAGGTTAGTATCGTCTGGAGTATTTGCCGTGTCATAATTTTGCAGCGGAATTTCATTTAATACCGAGCCGAAATTGTAACGCTCGATACCAGCCATCGAGTCAATGATATTCATTCCATCCCCGGTTACCGTACCAAAAACCGTGAAACCACTATTTTGACGGTCTAAGTTAAGGCTATTGTCAGCTAGATTAAAAAACCACTGATTTGTTGCGCTATTAGGATCTGAAGCCAACTTTGCCATTGCAATCGTACCGCGGATATTCGAATAGACTGGCTCGTTTACCACAGCGTCATTAGATTCAATCGCAACCACAGGCCATTCAGTATCATATTTAAAACCGCCGCCTTGCAGAATAAAACCTGGAACACTTCGATGGATTACCGAGTTATCGTAGCTACCTGCATTAACATAAGCTAGGAAATTGGCAACGGTTTCAGGAGTACCTTCGTCATAAAGATTGACTTCAAAGTTTCCTAAGTTGGTTTCGAACTGAACAATTGTCGCATGGCTGTGAATTGAAAAGCCCGCTAATAAAAGGCCAAAACATAGTTTAGAGGCCAAGTTTGCTAGCTTTTGTGCTGTTATTCTTAGTGAGTTCATAAAATCAAATTCGCTTGATGGGTAATAACCCGTGGATTAAAGGGCAACAAGTTGCGTAATCACCAAGCATAACAGCGAGTTAGAAGCTAATCAATTGGCTTGTTATTCAGCGGCGCTATTTACTGCTTGTAACTGGTCAATTACTGGCGATAAGTCGATACCAAGTGTTTTAGCTTGCTCTAAGGTCTGTTCAACGCTTTGGTTTTGGGCTTGGGTTAATCCCCAAAATATAGAACAACGAGTGCCTGTTCGGCAATAGGCGTGGATTTTTTCATTTGTGCTGGTTAACGCTTTGCTGAATTTATCTAGTGAGTCGTTTGGAATAACGCGACCAGGCACAGGGATGTTTAAGAATTTTATGCCGTGCTTAGATGCCTCTGTTTCAATCTGTTCAGCGGTTAACTGACCCGCCTCCTCGCCATCCGGGCGGTTGCAGATAAGCGCTTTGACTCCTTGCTTTGCCAGAGTCTCGATTTCGTCTAGGGTGATTTGGTCGGAAAAAGAAAGTTGTTCGTTAACTTGGGTTATCTTCATTGGACTATCCTCTTAACAGGTGTTCAGTTAAAAATTTTTTGACTAGCTGACGACTAACCATTTATCTCTAGGAAGTTAATCAAAGCACTCGGTTGTCCAAGGTATTTGATTTCGTTTTAATTTGTTCTAGCTTGTTCTGTTCTGTCTTGTATTTCTTGTTCTAGTTTTGCCGCTAATTAAATTAGTTGTGGTACTGAGCGAATAAGAATGTAAATTCCCATAACAATCAGAAAAATACCAAACATTTTTTTTAGCTTTGCTTGCGGCACTTTATTGGCAATTTTGTTCCCAATAGTACTACCGATACCACCAACAAGGACCATGACCGCAATAACATTCCAGTCTAATTCGAGACCGTTTTTATCTAATACATCAAGATATTTAACAAAGCCGGCAAAGGACTTTAACGCAATAATGACTAAACTTGTGGCAATGGCATTGTGCATGCTAAGGCCACCCAATAAAACTAACGCGGGAATAATCAAGAAACCGCCGCCCACTCCAACGATGCCGGTTACAACACCAACAATAAGGCCGTCCAAAATAATCTTGGCAATATGTCGTTGGTGGTCCGACTGCGCTTCGATATCGGTTTTTGGTTTCAGCATAAAATAACTGGCTAGCAGCATAACCATTGCAAATAGCGCCAATTGCATAATGCCGCTAATATAACCTGCAATCCATGCGCCTGCATAAGTTCCTATCATTCCAGGAATGCCAAATAGCCATACTGTATTCCAGTCAACTAGTCGCTGGCGCATATAGGGTAAGGAGCCCAGCAGCGCAATTGAACCGACAATAAAAAGCGAGCCTGCAATGGCTATTTTTTCGGGCTGGTCGACTAAATAAACCAAAACGGGAACGGTCAAAATTGAACCGCCTGATCCCATTAAACCCAGACTAAGTCCTATCGCACAGGCGCCGAGAAGCGCTAGAATATTAAGTCCCATCAGCGTTTCCTATAAAAGGTCAATTGGTAGTTTTAGATAGGCCGTTCCATTGTCTTCTGCTGGCGGCATATGTCCGGCACGGATATTAACCTGAACCGCAGGCAAAATTAGCTTGGGAAGCGAAAGCGTAGCATCTCGTGTCGTTCTAAATTCAACAAACTCAGCCTCAGAAATATTGCTATTAACATGAATGTTTTTTTCATTCTGCTCAGAAACTGTTGACTCCCAAGCGAATACATCTCTGCCTTCAGCTTTGTAATCGTGACCGGTAAATACCCGTGTATTTTCTGGGAGGGAAAGAATTTTCTTGATTGAGTGAAATAAGGTAGCGGCATCGCCGCCTGGAAAATCTGTTCGCGCAGAACCAAAATCTGGCATAAATAGGGTGTCGCCAACAAATACCGCATCATCAATATGGTAGCTTAAACAGGCAGGCGTATGTCCCGGTGTGTGAAGAACCTTCAAATAAGTATGCCCTAATGGAAGCTCATCCCCTTCGTTTAATAAACGATCAAATTGGCTACCATCAGGCAAAAAAGCCGCTTCCATATTAAATATGTCTTTGAATGAAAGTTGCACTTCGGTGATATGTGCTCCAATTGCGATTGCTCCACCTACAGACTTTTGTAAATACGGCGCTGCGGACAAATGATCGGCATGAGCGTGAGATTCCATGATCCAACGGTTGGTCAGTCCTTGCTGGTTGATGTATTCAATCACTTGGTCGGCTGAATGGGTAGAGGTACGACCCGATGGAACATCAAAGTCCAATACCGAGTCAATAATTGCCGACTCTTTACTCTCGTTGTCGAAAACCACATAGGTGACGGTAAAGGTATTTGCGTCGAAAAAGGCTTTGACTGTAATTGTATTACTCATAGAAATTCCACTTGTCTTTTTGCTGCGAAGCTCTTTCACTAATCTAAAATCATTTGCTAGTTGCTTTACTCAACCGCTAAACAAACACTTTAGTACTTAGAATGGCCAGTTTTCTTGGGATGAAATCTTAGAAATTCACATATTTACATCTTAAAGTTTGTTATATTAGTATAATCTAATATAAGGGGTAGGATAGGGGAGTTTGAAGTTAATTTCAAGTATTAAAATGATTAGCTAATTATGCGGATCAGTTTCTCGATAATAAGCTGACTCACGTTTTGGGCTCGTTGAACATTAAATTAGAGATTGCTAATATAACGGCTTAGCGCTAGAATTTTGTTAAAACAATCTGTCCTTTGAGGTTAACTATGACTGAATTTACACCCGCTACAGCGGCAATAGGCGGGGCCATGATTGGCCTGTCGGCGGTTATTCTGCTTCTTTTTAATGGAAAAATCGCTGGAATTTCTGGTATTTTTAACAGCTGTTTCACTAAAAAGGGTCTGGCGCTCAGTTGGCGACTGTTGTTTCTCGTGGGAATAATTGTTGGTCCTATCATCGCTTCGTTTTTTGGATTTTCGTTGCCTCAGTCAATTGATGCTAGCTGGCTGGTGATGGCGGTTGCCGGGTTGTTAGTTGGTTTCGGTTCTAATTTAGGTAATGGCTGTACCAGTGGCCACGGAATTTGCGGCATGGGGCGTTTATCACCGCGTTCAATTGTTGCAACGTTGGTCTTTATGGCTGTTGCTCTGATAACGGTGTTTGTCATTAGACACCTTATAGGAGGACTGTCATGAAACACTTATTAGCATTAGTCTCTGGGTTGATATTTGGTGCCGGTTTAACCGTCTCACAAATGGTTGATCCACAAAAGGTTCTCAATTTTTTGGATATTAGCGGTAATTGGGATCCTAGCTTGATATTTGTGATGGGGGCCGGCCTCGCGGTATTTGGCCTCGCTTACTTCTTAGTTATTAAAAACCGCAAAACAGCCATTTTTGGAGCCGCAATTACTCTGTCTAACCCTGCGGGAATTAATCGACCATTGTTAATAGGTGCAGCTATCTTTGGATTAGGTTGGGGAATTAGCGGTATTTGCCCGGGACCCGCGGTTGCTAATATTAGCGGTGGCGACCCCAAGATTGCGGTCTTTGTGGTTATGATGCTAGTAGGAATGAAAGCATCTGACTTTTTAAAAAAGCGTAAACTCTAGTTTGTAACTTAGGCAAGTGAAAAGAATTAGACAGGTTAATTGGCCTTTGAAATTCATTACCATAAGTGTTTACTAAACAATGATTTTTAAAAGCCCTTTTTACAAGGGCTTTTGTTTAGTTTGTTATAGGCTTTTTCTGGTAGGCGAATTTGTTTGTTAAATGAACAATAGCGCTAGCTTAATTCGGCGTTATGATAGACGTTTTGCACGTCATCTAAATCATTTAACATACCAATAAATTTATCGAACATTTCAACATCATCACCCGTTACCGGTGTGGTCGTCTGCGGAATAAATTGTATTTCATCAACTTCGTAATCGATTTCACCCAGTTCATCTGCTAGAGCTTGCTTAGCCTTAAAGTATTCAGTGTGCGGCGCGAATACGGTAATTTTTCCGTCTTCATTTTCAACGTCGGTAACATCAACATCCGCCATCATTAATGCCTCGAGTATTGGCTCGTCGTCGTCACCAGCAAATACCAAAATTGCGCTATGATCAAACATATGTCCAACGCTACCTTGGGTTCCTATCTTACTATCGGTTTTTGTAAAGCAGACCCTCACATCACCAAAGGTGCGGTTTGGGTTGTCTGTTAAACAATCAACAATCACCATACAATTACCTGGTCCATAACCCTCATAACGCGCCACAGCAAAGTCTTCACCACCGCCACCTTTGGCTTTATCAATAGCTTTGTCTATAACGTGACTAGGGACTTGGTCTTTCTTCGCTCGATCGACCAAGCTTCTGAGTGCCAGATTACCATCGGGGTCAAAACCACCTGATTTGGCACAAACATAGATTTCACGGCTGTATTTGCTATAAATCTTAGCGTTAGCATCCGAGGTTTTTGCCATGGATTCTTTTCGATTCTGAAATGCTCTGCCCATCTTAAGACCTTTATCTGATAATTTGATGTTAAAGGGCTATTTTACAGAGGTTCAAATTAAGATTAAACCTCATTTTTAGCTCCTTTCGACCTGTATGTTAGATAGATTATGGTAATCCGAGAAAAACGTCTGTATAGTGCGCGCTAAAATTAACCATTGGTTAAATATCAATCAATTTTGCATGATTTAGGACAAAAATGATGTTCACAGAAGATTTCTATACACGCTCTGGCGATAACTATATTTTTTCACGCCAACAAGGCAGTGATTTTGCAAAACACATAGCTGGTGACTTTAACCCATTGCATGATACCGATAATAGCCGTTTTTGTGTGCCAGGAGACTTGTTGTTTTCGGTAATGCTGAGCAAGTATGGTGTTAGCAAACAAATGAACTTTGACTTTCAGGGCATGATTGCGGGTGAGATGCCGGTCCATTTTGTTGAATCTGACAATAGTATCGTGGCGGAAAACGACAAAGATAAAACCGTACTCTCGGTATCTCGAGAAGGAGATATTACTGATAATGATGTGTTTATCGAAGGTTTGATTCGCGCCTATGTCGCTTTTTCCGGGAAAACATTTCCGCACATCATCATAGAGCTGATGAAAAAAGAAAACATGATGATTAATACTCGTAAGCCAATGGTTATTTACGATCAAATGACACTTTCCTTCGAACGATTTGCTGATGTCGCACCTGAAGTGGTTTTAAGCGACTGTCGCTTTGACGTAACAGGAAAGCGAGGCATGGTGACCATGAATTTTGATTTGCGTGCAAACGACGAATCGATTGGAAGCGGCGAAAAGCAAATCATTATGAGCGGCCTTCGTCCTTATGAACAACCTGATATCGATTATTTGGTTGATGCCTATAACGCTGCAAGAGAGTCTTATTCTATTTAGGACTTTGCTCTATCTAAAACATCGTTATTGAAAAGCTATCCGAAAAGCGCTTAAACTAAGTGTTTTTCGGGCAATAGGGATATCTAGTATGCATGTTATTAATAATTCCGAACGCTTAAGCTACCGGTTAATGAACGAAGATGACGAATTTTCGTTGTGGCAGCTTGACCAAGATCCTGAAGTGATGCGTTATATCAATGGTGGCAAACCGACCCCTATTGAAACCACAAGAGATGTTTATCTTCCACGCCTTAAGTCCTACACCAATGCTGAAAAAGGGTGGGGTATGTGGCGAATTGCGCTCACCGATTCCGATGAATTCTTAGGTTGGATATTAGTTAGGCCTGTGGATTTTTTTACCGACCAACCCCTTTATTCTAATCTTGAGTTAGGGTGGCGGCTTCATCGCTCAGCCTGGGGAAAGGGATATGCGACTGAAGCGGCAAAAGCGGTTATGCAATCATTTATGCAGCACCAGCAAGAGTCTATGAGTTCTAGCCCGTTGATTTTTTCTGCCATTGCACTTCCTGATAATAAAGGTTCATTTAACATAATGAAAAAATTAGGGATGAAGTATTTAAAGACCGGTGTTTACAAAGATCCTTTAGGAGAGGAAACCGTCGTTTATTATCAGTACAAACCAAATGATGAAGCCGTTAATAATCAGAAATAGAGGAGTGGCTAGTGTTAAATGATGACGAATTTATTAAACAGTTTGAGTCGCTAAAATTAGATTCTAGTTATTTTAATCACTATGGCCATATTCGACTTGGTTGGCTATATCTTAATAGGATGGATAGCTCTAAGGCGGAGCAGAGATTAGTGACGGGAATTAACCGCTATGCGACTTCATTAGGAGCCGCGCACAAATTTCATTACACCTTAACGATCGCGTTAGCGAGGATCATTAACCAACGGCTTGCTAAATCACAACCAGAAAATGTTGGGTTATCCAGCGAAATCAGCTGGCAAAGTTTTCAGGAAAACAATCACGACTTATTTAATGATGCGCTAGCGGTGCTTTATGGATATTACACAAAGGAACAGTTAGCATTACCTGAAGCTAAAGTTGCGTTTATTGAGCCGAGAGTTTCTTTCACTGAATAAGTAAATAAGTAAATAAGTAAATAAGTAAATAAGTAAATAAGTAAATAAGTAAATAAGTAAATAAGTAAATAAGTAGATAAGTAAATAAGAACTTTTTTAGCGAGACGATTTTTTAGCAAGAGAAGAATCGAACAAAAGACACTTAAATCGTTGTCCGTAAATAAACGCATTTTGGTTAAAACCGCCCGCTAGTCCCTATTAGCTTTCATTAAGCCAATTGACCGCAGTCTCCATTGTTTCGAATAATTTAAACTCTACTGGGTATAAAGCGGTGGCGGTAATATAATTCTGCAAAGATATACGGTCGCTTGGGTCATTTGCAATAAAACCCGCTTTAGAGTTAGACGAACGTTTCTTCGAAGACGAGCGAGCTAACTCAGCGAGTTCTTGTATATCGGGAATGCTTAGCTCAACTATTGCCTCTCTAAATTCCCATATCGTATGAGCTTCTAGGTTAAACTTCGGATGATTTAATACCTCGGCATAGGCCTTGATAACGGTCTCTTTGTCGACTTTTTCAACATATTTGATAAGAAAGTAATGACCTCGATGGGTCACTGTATAGTTTTTCATTATAATTAAGCTTTAGCGAGTTAATTACTAACAGCGGTAACAATCATCGTTGATTATAGTGGATTGAATACTAGGGCATTTTCATCAATAAATATAGTGTAATTGTTACCAATAAAGGCCTTATTGAATTTGCTCCTGGTCTAACAAGTTAATGATAAAAGGAATACCCGGCCACACTTGTAATGATAGGTCCGCTCGCCAATGGTTAAATATAGTGCCAAAATTACTCACTTTACTGAGATCCGACTGAGAGTCAAAAGTCATGGTTACACGTTTAGACTGACCGGATGGCAATGCAAAACCATTAACATCAATAGCAGAAATTAACACATCTTTTTGATATAGAGTTATTTGACTATCTTCAATCTCAATATCGTATTCAGTGGCGTTACTAATGACTAAGTCAAAGCTTAAATTAGATAAGGCTTTGCCGCTAGTCAGTGCCTTAAATGAAGGGATTTTATAATCAAAACTGGACCAGTCGATATCGTAATCAGCTTTTAGTAATTGGCTCTTATGATGCAAACTGAGCATTAGCTGACCGTGCAAGACTAGTAAACCAGCAAACAGCACAGATAAAATACTGTAGGCCCATATGACACGCTTTCTAGTTGGCGGTATAGTTTGTTGGTTAGTGACAAATAGACAGCTGGCAATGTGAGTACCAACTGGAACCGCAAGGGTTAAGATGAGGATATTTGCAAGGAATAGAAAGGTTGTTATGTCCACGAAAGTTAAGTCTTCAACGGAGAATATCCAGTTTGCCAAAAGAATAAGGGGGGCGTTAAATAGTGCGCCAAAAGTAATGACAAGCAGTGGTTTTTTTATGGTCAATTTTAGTATTTTTGAATAGCTCGTTTTATGACGTTGGAGGGTCGGAGCAATAAAATCTAAACCAAAGGTGTAAAAAAGAAATAAATAACTCAGCCCATTAGACAACCAATGGGTCCACCAGAAAGGGTAATAACCTATCCACAGAATAAGCATTTGAGCCGTTAGGTAAATTAATAACAGCTTCGACTCCTCAATCCCTTGGGTAACGAGAGAAAACTCTTCGACTGGACCATTTTGATAATTGCCTTCTTTTTCAAAAACGGCTGATAGTTTTTCCTTTATAGGGAATAAAAAAATTGACGCTAGTACTAGAGAGCCGGATATGATCAAATTGCCTAGAACGGTTTTCGTCTGTGACTCATATAAAAACTCAATGAGTTTTTCGGAGATCGATTGCCATGACTGTGGAAAGAAGTAATCCATAAATAGCTGTTTAAGTTCACCTTGGTATTGGTTAAGTAACCAGCTGATAATGCCGAAGACTAGGAAGCCGGTGATAGCGTAAAACATCGTCCAAACGAGACTTTTCTTTCGCATAAAACGAATGGAGGCAGGGGCTTTAAATAGAGCTAATAATAATTGTTGGTCAATTCGCATAATATTAATTAAGTCGTAAATGAGTTTTAAAAAGTTTGTTCTTTAAAGTGTTTGTTCTTTAAAAGATCTGATTTCTAAAGAAGCCTAGTCATACTACAAAGGTATAAGAAGTTAGTATCGGTTAATCGGGAGCTTTACCTTTACTAGTTTTCACCTTGTATCGTTAGCTAGGGCTATTTTTACAATTGGCTAGATTATCATTGTCCCTACAAAAATTCGAGCCTTGATATTGACGAATTGCAGGTAAATTTTACCGAAATTTGATAGCTGTTAGCTGATTGTTCGTTCCAGTTGTTTGGCTTTTCTAGTAATATGAGTTTTTTCAATCAACATGAGAGCATTCAAACAGTCTAAGAACCGCTTGTTTGGGGGGCTTTCATACCTTGGTCATCTTAGTAAAGTATATTGATACTAGGCAGTTTTCTTCGTGTCGATGGATAACCGGTAATTTATCCTGTACGTTGGGGTTAACTGACATATGGAATTGTTAGGAGCATAAGAGGTTTAACTTTGTATAGAGATATAAATTTTGCGAAAGTCATAAAAACCCTAGAGAGGCTCAGCGCTCGGATTGACGAGCGCTTCCCGAAAAGTGGGTTACATTTGGTATGTTGTGAGTTACTCATCATTTCTCAAGAAACGGAACCTCATCTGGCGAAAATATCTAAAGCTAATTATTGGTTAAGAGGGGGGGTTGCCAGCATTATTGGTATCGTATTCGCGTTTATCATTTATGGACTTTCGTTATTTCAGTTTGATTTTTCTAATATCACTCTCGCGGAATTTTTTCCGTTTGTAGAATCTGCCGTTAATGATGTCATTCTCGTTGGCTTGGCCATCTTCTTTCTTATTTCTTTAGAAACGCGTTTTAAACGCTCGAAAGCCATAGCAGCTCTCAACCAATTACGAGCGGTCGCTCATATTGTAGATATGCACCAATTAACGAAAGATCCAACCGAATTTGAAACGTCCGCCAATAGAACCGCTTCCTCGCCAGTTCGTTACCTGAGTCCATTTGAGTTAAAGCGCTATCTTGATTATTGCAGTGAGATGCTTTCTATTGTTGGAAAGATTGCAGCCATGTATGCTCAACAGCTACCTGATGCTGCAGTAATATCTTCAGTGAATGAAATAGAGTCTTTAACCTCAAGCATTAGTCGTAAGGCCTGGCAGAAAATAATGATTATTCATCAAAATGTTGCAGTGATCGACTCCAAAAAAAGCTAAAGGTGTGTTGTTTTTACTAAAGGACGAACTTCCCATGCTGACCGTTAGCTATTGTTATGCTTTAGTGACGATGGGAAGTGGCGGCATCGACCGCAATACATTATCGCACCAACCGGGTGATATTTTCCCGAAAGAGCGTGATTGCTCATTTAGTCTTTTCCTCATATTGCTCAGGAGAAGTCAATTAGACAAGATGCAAAAGTGAGGTTAACCAGTTTGCTAACTATTACTACTCCATTGCAGGAATAATAAATTGACGCATCATTTGCTGCGGTTGATAAAGCTTAGAGGAATCATAATTTTGCCCTGTGAAAACAATCACTGCATTTTTTTCCGGCCAAACAAAAATAAACTGTCCACCATTGCCATTGGCTGAATAGATACCATGAAGCTGGTTTGTGTTGTCTCTAAAATTATCAATCCACCACTGATATCCATAACCCTCCCAAAGCAGATACTGGGTAAGGAGAACTCGTGATTGGCTAGAGCGATTGATCCACTCTTGAGAGATTATTCGCTCACCATTGAAAGTACCGTTTTGTAAAAACAGTTGCCCGAACTTGATCATATCTCTTGAGGATAACCATAAGCCGCCTCCAGTATGTGCTCGGCCAGTTGGGGTATGAGCCCAAATAGCCGAGTCCATTCCAAGCGGTTCGAAGAGGTGTTTGTTCGCATACTCTTCAAAAGGTTCGCCGGTGGCATTTTCAACCAGACCACCAAGAGCAACACTCGCAATGGTTGAGTAGGCAAACGTTGAACCCGGTTCATTAGCCATAGGCAAATTAAAAAGTGTTTCAATATAGTTATTACTCGTTTGATAAATTGAGCCTAAGCTATTACTAGGGGATGAAAATGGATGAGTCCACTCGTCCCATTGCAGGCCCGTTTGCATGGTTAGAAAATCGTCAATAGTCCACGCTCGTTTTCTTACGTCATCGTTGTTAACAACAGCGTATTCAGGAAAGTAACTCAACATTAAGTCATCTGTTGAATTGATATGACCTTGGTCAATGGCGATACCAATAACCGCGGAAACAAAACTCTTACTAACCGACTGCATTGAGTGAGTATTGATATCCTGATTTCCTATAAATCGGTCATGGTCTCCTAGCTCTGTTCTCAATAGTTCATCGAGTACAAGCACGCCATCTCGCATAATTAGAACAGAGTCGATCCCGGTAAATTCTTGGTTGTCTATCGCGGTGAACATTGCTTCAATTAACGTTTGGTTGACAGAGTGCTCAGCCAGTGTTCCCGTTACCATAGCGTCATTCAGACTCAGTGGTTGTTGATACTGGTATTCATCGCGTTCGCCATTCGAAGAATTACAGCAAGCCACTAAAATCAGTAGGAAAAAACTGGCTAATAGGTGATTAGAGACCTTTGCTAAATTAACCTGTCTCGTTAGATTAACCAGTCTGGTAAGATTAAAAACATTCATATTCAAAGAGTCCTCATGTAGGAGTTTTTTCGCCTATGAGTTGACAGCGTGAATAACATAACTAGCAGATAACCAATTGAACCGCCCCCTGAGCCTTCTACGGGGTCAACTACCTTAGGTAATAGCTGAATTGTCGATTTTCGAACCACGGGAGTGGCGCTTATACCATCACTAACAGTCACTGAAATTTCGTATAAGCCGGTAGCATCGGATGTCGAAGGTACACCTGAAATGGTATCGGAATTATCAAATGACAACCAACCGGGTAAACCTTCAACACTGATATCTAAATCGTCGTTGTTAGCGTCACGTGCGATTATAGTTGCGCTGTAAGTTTGTTCTTGAGTCACGCTAGCGGGAAGCTCTCCAACGAAGTAGGGCGGAACTTGAGCTCCTTGCTGCATTACATCAATCCTTCGGACCCTAGAAACCTCACCTTCCGCTATCATCACGGTTAAACCATCTTCACTGATCGCTATTCCGTTTGGCTTGTTAAACTGCGCCTCCGCTGCCGGACCGTTTTGTCGACCGCTGATGCCTGTGCCTGCCCAAATCTCCAGGTTTCCTTGCATATCCATTTTTTCAATTTGATAGGGCTCATTTCTAGTGAGGAAAAACTCTTGATTTTTGTAGATAATAAAACCATATCCTTTTCCGCCTCCATTTGAAATTAGCGAGAACTCTCCATCAGGTGTGACCTTATATATTTGGCTATCAAAATAGTTGACTAGATAGACATTGTCTTGCTCGTCTATTGCGACGCTGGAAGCTCTTTGTACATTGTCAATTTGAACAAATGCAGAGACTTCACCAGAAGGTGAAATTTTTGAAATTGTAGGGTTTCCTCCGTAATTCGCGACATACAAATTACCTGTCGAGTCAAAATCAATTCCTATAGGACCTTGCAATCCAGTGACCCAATTATACGAATTACCCGAAGCATCAATGCGATAAATAGTATTATCATTGTATAGCGCGATATACATGTTTTGCTGTTCATCAAATATCATTCCAGCAGGACCAGAAGAAATGGTATCAAGCAATAGACTGACTTCTTGCTCTGGCGATATTTTGTAGACCTCTCCAAACCGATAGCTCGCCGCATAGAGATTATTGTCTTGGTCGAAAACTAAGCCATCGGACGCATCAACTTCAGCGAACAAGCTAACGTGTTCGTCCGCCCTCACTGAACTTATGCTGACGTTGAGTAAAATTAAAATACAAAGGGAAAATGTACCCGTAAAAAAAGACTGCTTTAAACAAACTCGCATTTTAGAACCTGCCTTAAAAGTGATTAAAAGTTAACGGACATGCTGTTAATTTTTTAAGCTTCAGACAATAGCTTGGTGCTTATGAAATTCTTATGATTAGTCTTATGTTTAGGTCTAGGTTGTTATCTTATTGATATATAGTGCTTTTTATTGCTCGGTCAATTTTACAATGGATGCTTCACTATCCACGAATAAGTCCCTCGCATAGAGGTTTCCATCGTGAGAAATTGAAAAATGACGCCCAGTGATCACTTCCCACTCAAAAATTTGTCGTTTTTCATTGGTTTTGAAACTGTAGAAATATACGCCTTTAGCGTTAGAATTAAGATTTAGGTAGTAAATACCGTCTTTCGACACTCGCCATGCATTCCAATTGTTTGGATGAAGTTCCGGCAAAACTTGTTGGTACTCATCGGTGGATATGTTGTACTGAATCAGCCCATTGATTCCAATGTTGGTAAAATAGAGGTATTTGCCATCCAGCGATTGTTGTAAATTTCGACTGTCAGATTGAGAAATTTCACGTGATTTTTCTAGGTCGTCGTTTATCGTTAACTGCCAAATTGAGTTACGACCTTTTTGATGAACCGAATAGAATATGCTTTTATTGTCGGCGGACCAATTAGGCGCATAGGGGACTTTAGATTCTTCTTGAGGATACTCTACGAGAACCTCAAGTAGGCCTGATGACACATCGATAACATAAATAACCTCACCGCGGGCAAATAGAATTTCTTGGTCATCCTTTGACCATCTCAGCCTTCCAAACCATTTTTCTCCAGAAAACTGAGTTAACCGTTTAATCCTTCCGTCTGGTTCTCTAAGCCATATTTGATCGTTTCCACTTCTATTCGAAACAAAAGCGATTTGGTTGCTGAGATTGGCGAACTCTGGGTTTTTGTCAATTAAGGAGGAGTTAAGCGACCACGTATCCGAAACATCTTGTTTGCTATGAATTTCAGCGACTTTAATTCCTTCTTCTGCTTGTTGCATTTGACCAATTGCAAAAATTGGATGATTTTTACTTCGCGTAATTCCCCATAAATAGATCCCAGGCTCGTACCAGTAGCGCGTAGCCCCTGATTCGAAATTGAGTGATAATACTCTTTGAGCGTTCTGCTCGAAAAGAATGTTTTGTGGTGTACTCCCCCAACTCGCCGAACGAATTAAAGCCGGTTCTCTATGAATAACTTGATGTTTCCCCGTTTCATAATCGTACAAAATAAATTCAGTTTCCCGATAGTCTATATAAGATAATATTAAGGCTTTAGTGTCGTAAGGGGAGGTAGTGACAAAATTATTCCATGCAAATTGGTTCTCCGGAGACATCAATTGTTTGCTTTCCAGAGTGTCCAATTGTTGTTCAACTGCTTCCATGCGGCCGCTTAGCGCACTGATATAAAAAACGCTTTTATCGTCACTGGACCAGCTGATTGGAGATTGTACCTGTGAAGTACACTTGGCAATTGGTTGCTGATTAGTTATTCGAAAACTTTTGAAGTTAATGTCTCCGATCAGAATTTCACATCCGTTATCGGTCAATTTTTGAAAAGCGACCCTATTGCCGCTACTAGACCAAGTAGCTCTTGAATAGTGAGATTGCTCGTCTTTGTCCGTCAGCCCCACAGGTTGCAGAGGGGACTCAATTAATTGACCCGAGGAATCTCTTTCATTGGTTTGGCTTATTCTGAGTAAGTATAAACGACCATAACTGCTGACTTTCTCACGATGGGTATAGATTACCCATTGTCCATTAGGGGAAATAGAAGGAGTATATTCTTTTCCGGTAGCACTGGTTAAGGTTTTCACTCTAAGGGAATTAGTGCTTTTTTGTTGAGTATCATTTGCCGTAAAGAAAATACCAGAGAATAGCGAAATGGTGACTATTGCGGCAATTATTGAAATACTTAGTATATAAGGGGATGTCTGTCTAACAGGTGGTTCACTTGAGTTTAAGTTTGAGATCAACTCTTGTTCAATGAGGTAACCTTTCTTTGGAACCGTTTTTACAACATCAGTTAAGCTAAAATTGGTTTTTAGAGCTTTCCTTAGTTCAGCGACCGCGCGATAAATAGCGCTGTCACTCACCACATTGCCATTCCAAACACTCTTTATTAGCTGTTCTCTTGAAACCGTCTCTCCCGAACGCTCACACAAATAGAGCAGTAAGGTCATTAGCCTACCTTCTATAACTATTTGTATATCCTCACGAGAAAGCCGGTTTGAACCGGGTTCAACTAAGATATCAGCGACTTTAAAGTTAAGGTTTTGGTCCACTAAGGAGAGGTCCTAGTTACTTTAGGGAAACTATCCCTATTGTCGCTCTTTAAAGACTTTATTTCACTGTTACAATGTCACAACCTAGTTGAGTTAGCCAAATTTGATGTTTCAAATGGTTTCCTAAGCTCGACTGAATCAGTTTTATCCTACAAAAAGTCGTTTTCGCTTTAGATAGGCAAGCTTGATTATTGAGGTGGGTGTCGGCATCTGTATTCACAAACTAAGTATTATTCACCCCAGGCTGGAAAGCTCATAGTCGTTAATCTACTCAGTAAAACCCTATCATCCGCTAGCTCATCATAAATTCGCTTCTTTTCTACAGCGCTCATTTGTTCGGTATTTTTCTTATTAAGCGCTTCAAGTTTTGTTTTAACAAGTTCACGTATAGACTTAGGAAGTACGCTCTTGAACACTGTTTTCAAGAGATTTGGCTGATTAGACATGCGTTTTAAAACCTGAATTCTAGGAGCGCTTTTTAGAGAGGAAGATATATTATATTTTTCGGTTAATGAGGTATTTAGAGCACACGGTATCCCCAGAAACTGACAGATGTTTTCATAGGCTGCCAGCGGGTTGTCCCTCAGAGCTTCATACTCAAGAACTAATATCTGCTTGCGATTAAAGTATTTGTAAAAACCATTGAGTTGTTCTCCATATCGCCCACCTTCAAGGTAGTCAAAGAATTTCAGCCACCCTTCATTCCTTCGCTTTTTTTCTAGCCCAAGAGCTTTGTTGAAGGAATGAGTTGTTTCATAACCTTCTCGTAGATTATGACTAAATTGTGAGAAAGCTCGTTTTGCTGGGTCTCGCAAGATCGCAATGAGTTTTATGTTTGGATTATATTTATAAATACGCTGTGCCGCACCACTCGTTTGCAAGTAAATAGGAGATGCTTCTCCGCTTATTTGGCCTTTCTCAGGCTGGAATAACGCGCGGTAATCTGAAGTTTTAGTTGTGATTAGGCGTGAATAGGACGGATCAAAAGGTCCCTTCTTAGGGATAACTTCTTTGTCTTGAAAACTAAAGAAACTAGGTTCTTTGACGCTTGGTAAAAACACATCGGGGTGGGAATTCAGCCAATGCCATATTGCCGTCGTTCCAGATTTAGCCGCACCTATAATTAAAAAGTCGGGATTATTGCTCATATTGATTATCTCCAGAAAACTTCAAGATTCCCCACTAGATAACGTCTGAACGTTGCTAGCGCTGAATCTCTTGTTTGAGTATTAAACAGTTAAGAGTTAAGAGTTAAGAGTTAATAGGCTAAAATCGTGCCAATCTGTAATTCTAGAAATACACTGATTTATAAGGGTGTATTGCAGAAGTATAGGTATAAAAAGCAGACCTTAATGCAAAAAGCATCGCATATTGCAAAACGCGAAAAGAGAGTTCGAAAAAAAAGTGCGTTGTTATTGCCTCTTGGATTTATTTTTTAGCAGTAAAAAAATAGCCTACCTTTATTACTCGCGGACTCAATGCATCCCATTTCACACATTCAAATAAAGACTTCATAGAGATACTTATGACAATAAGTAAAGACTATTGGCTGTTAGCGATTTATGAAAAAATAACGGAATAAAATACCCGAGTAAATCGTTGAGTAGCTACGGCCGCTGAACAAAAAGGATACTTAGAATAAGAATTATTTATCATTGTCGATTATATCTTTTGGCGTTTACGAGCGTTGTGATATTCCTTATCTATAACTTTATTGCCGATTTAACATTGGTGTTAAAGCACTGCTGGGAGGCTTCAGAGTTCTGGTTTTACAATGTTAATCTATTAAGCCCGTTTTCAATTTTTTCTATTGTTTTCGTGTTACTATTTCTTTGGGCTGGTTTCGAGCTATTTATCTTGTACAAAAAGCAGGATGTGTTGGGTAGGCAGTCCGTATTTATCTTATCTATTTTCTTATTTCTAACCTCTGTTAGTTTTATCCATTTCAGATTGTATCAATCCTTAGAAGTTACTAGAGGAGAAGCCTATTTCTATGACGTATGGCCTAATTCGAGAGTTTTGAGACCACCCGTTTCGATGGATGTATACGCGTCAACGATTAGCTGGAGGGATTTTCTTTATGAAGAAAGTTGTGCCAACCAATTGGATCCACATCAACTATCCTGGGAGGAAATAAATGAGTTCTACAAGAGGTACAAGGAAAAAGTAAAGAGAGAAGATCTTGATTGAAAGATAGTTGAGTTTAACGAGAAGGCTTTATTAGCTGATGCCAATCATAATCCCGCTGTACTTTGCGTCATAAGCTATTACTATGTAGGATAGGATGCAATCACTCACTCTCGATAGCACGCCCTCTCACATCACTGGTATCCTATGAGAACTAGAATTATTGGGCTATTATTGATGGTTCTCTCGTTTAGCTGGGTTGCAAACGCAACAGCAATATATCCAAGGAAACATTTTGGAAATCAGAAAACTTAACGCGCTGAGAGGGCTGGCAGCTCTAATTGTTTTCTTAACTCACTTTAGCGATATAACTAATTGGCTCGGTTGAGCTTTAGGCGGCGGCTCCGGTGCATACGGTGTGATGCTCTTTTTCATGCTTAGTGGTTTTCTGATGTCTTATCTGTATCTGGATAGGGACTTCAGTAAAGACAATGTTGGTCACTATTTTATAGCTAGAGCGGGTAGAGTTTTGCCACTATATGTGGCCGTTGTTTCTGGCTCTTTCCTTTTGTCTTTAAACGGCAATGATAGTCTATATAATATTCCAGACATTAATTCGTTACTCGGTCATCTTCTCTTTATTTATTGGGATAGCGTGCTTTGGTCGATTCCGGCAGAAATACAATTTTATCTTATTTTTATATTATTCTGAGCGCTTGCGAGAAAGTGGGCAGGGTATATCTATCTATCGATATTAGCAGTGATGATACTGTTGTTTCTTTCAAGTTTCCCTAGAATTTCCGGTGATATTAATGGCGTGCCATATAACGTTTTTAATGTATTAAGAACGCTACCATTCTTTTTTATAGGTGTTGTTTTTGGGATGCAGTATCGTTCCTTTAAGGTTCCCGAATATTTGAGAAAACATGGGTTTATTTTGGCTCTACTGTTAATACCGTTAATGTACCCTGAGTTCACTCCAGTATCTACCGGTGACAAGTCTAGAATGTGGTTGAGTTATGAAGTTTTACTTGTAATGAGTACTGTTTTCTTTTGTGTTGTATTTTTAGTTCCGGATAACAATATCTTTTTGGCCAACAAGTTTGCGGACTTTATTGGCAAGATATCGTACTCCTTGTATTTATTACATATGCCCATTATTGCTCAGGTTAACCTGTTAGAGTTATCTAATGGAATGAAACTATTGCTGTCTTTCACATTAAGTGTATTAGTTGCTTACCTGTCCTACCGATATTTTGAGAGACCTTTTGCACGGTTAATTCGAAGTATAGGGCGGAACAAATCAAGCCACTCATTGGGTGGTTAAATTTTAGTAGTTTAGATTTTTTTTGATTCGATGGAAAACAGGTTCGATGGAAAACAGGCATTGGTAAAATTGAGTCGATAGATAGAACCATATCAGGAGGCGTTAAGAGTAATTGTTAAGGTTTGAGCCTTGTCATCATCTTGTTAACGCTCCTGGTGCTTTGCACTATCACTTAATTTTTTGATGCATTTCCGCTTGGATCCGCTGTTCATAATAGCTATCTTTTGGCATTTTTGGCGAAATGCCAATTATTTTTCCGTCGGTTGAAAAGTGAAACAACATATGGGAAGAATCGGTACGTCCTTTAAGTTCAAATTTTTCAGGAGACAGAGGGTTAAGCGCGAATTTAAATTTGCCTTCTTGCATTACAAACAATAGGCCCTTTTTCACACCGACTTCTAGAAGGTTACCATCACTTGCTTGATATTGACCTTCGTAAGCTTGTAAGTCATCGCTATCAATCTCATAAGTTGGACGAAATTCTAACTCGACCAATTGTATAATATTATATTTTATCAGCTCTGGTTTTTCGCGATAGATAGGATAGATAGCTAAGGCGTTTAACAGTTCTTGGTCCGCAGTCATGTCAGCAATGGACATGCCTTCTTTATGTTTTTTACCGACTAAGCGGGCAAAGTTGCTTAAGGTTTCGCCAGCCTGCTTCAATTCTTCACGTTGACTAAACAAACGCAAATCTTTGTGCCCTGAAACGATCAAGGTTTTATCATTGGCCATATCATAGGCTTGGTCAAATCCATCTAAGTGACCCTGTACGCCGTGATAACCTGTGTATACCAACTTGTTGGTACGAAAAGCATCGCCTAATAGCATCACATTACTGTTTTCTAAATAAACAATTGTTTGGGCATTATTATGTGCCAGTGTATGACGGGCAGTAAGTACTTCACCACCAAATGACATCGAAAAATTATCATCAAACAAAATTTCTGTGGGCGCCTGGGTGTATTTAAGTGCTTTATGGGCAATTAATTCGGCCCCTCGCTCTTTGAAATATTGATTGGCGTGAAAGTGAAAAGTGTCTGAAGCCATGTTGAAAACATGAGTGACAGATTTGCCTGTTAATTCTTTTATTTTTGTTTCCAAGCTTGGCGCCACCGGAGACATCTGCGCGGTAATTAATAGTACGCCTTTATCGCCAACAATAATCGCGCTGTTAATAAATGACGTTTTACTCCAGGCTACAGACAGTACGTAAACCTGTTCGGTGATTTTTTCAGCGGTTATGTCATATTGCTCAATCTTTGCGGGGGCAGCCGCTAGTACTGACAGTGATTGGACTAACATCGCCCCCAATAATAACATTCGTCTTGCTTGTATAAATAGATTAGACATTTTTTTCCTCAAAGAGTTAGAAAATAGTTTAGTTTAGTTTAGTTTAGATTAAAGTAGATTAGATTAGTGCTAAAAGCCGTATTGGTGACAACACCATTTAATACCTTAGCCTATGGAAAGCATCTAATCTTCCTAGTTATTTTTAAATTTGGGTTGAGCCTGCTTAACTATTTTCAACTCACTTCTTTACGCTTCAGTTTGAAAAATTAATTCGATTCCTCAATATACAACTAAGAGAATATTAGAAAGTTGAAGCAGCAGTATCGTAAGACGAACACCTTTCCTAAAGCCGTATTCAAAACTTGAATGAATGTTGTAGAAAATTACAATTTAGGTCATTACGAAATTAATCGTTCCTAGCCCCGTTATTGAAACAACGGGGTACTAGGAGCTTACAAAAAGATAAATCATTCAATACAAGCTCATTTCCATTGAGCGACAAACTTAATTAGCCTGCTTACTCTTAAGCGCAACGCATAACGATATCGCTTCTTTTGTTTGCGCTAGGGCTAATTGATAACCAGGGGTAGTATTACCATGCGCCTGAAATAATTTATCTAGCCGATTGGGAGTTTCTTCCTGACAGCTTGCAAAAGCTAAACGGGGACTTCTTCGTCGCCACTGCGAAGGAATTTTTTTGACGACTTTTGCAAAAGAATCCTCAAACCAATTCCAGTGACCTTCACCTAGCTGCTCTTGAGACAACATGCTTCCGATCATTGCAAAGCTTTCCCTTGGGCCAATATTGTCACTAATTGCGTAAAGTTGGGCCATGGCGGCCACTTCTGGATCCGCCACTTTTCCCATTGCGGTCGCGCTTGCAAGGTCAAATAGTGGGTCATCAATTTTGTCTCGGTTATTGAGTAACTCAAAGAAAAATGTCTTACCGATATCTTCGACTGCAACAACAAAGGCGGCTGTGTAAAGGTCGGTTGATAAATTGTGCTTGGAATTATCCCCCAAAACTTTCATGTAGTTTTGAGCTTGCTCAGCGAGCTGCTTTCTTAACGGTTCATATTTCAAAGTGTCAGCTAAGAAGTTAGTGAGTTTGTTTGCTAATAATTGTTCACTATCGGTTAGACCCGATGTTTCTTTTTTGCCTGTTAATTGCTGCAAACGATTGACATACCATGGCGTTAATTGCTGCTTAACCATAACGCGATCTTTCTCTGAAAGAATGGTACCAATATAACGACTTAATTTGCGAAGCGGCCAACTGACTATTTGAGGGATTTGAGATTTAGAAGAGTTTTCTACCATTGCTAATAAAGCATCAAGTTTCAAGTTACCGGCTTCAAAAGAAGAAACCACATTATCCATGAGCGCAATTTTCTCTCCGGCGGTTAACGTTTCAAACTGTTGGTTTAAAGTAGCACTAAGTTGCTGGTTCATCTGCCAGCGGTAATAGCCGCTGCCATTTGCATTAGGCATTATCCATTCTGGGCATTGCTTGGTATTGAGAGAAAATTCATTATTGTCTTGATTAAAAATGTCACATTGAGTTTCGACCTGACCACCAACTTTGAATTTGATACACATAGGCACGTTCCATCGATTAGCATTGTCAATCGATGACCCTAAAGGCTTGTATCGTGTTTGAGTAAGTTTTACCGTTGTTTCTTGGTTTTGCTCACAGGACAAGCTCACACCCATAAGTGGCACGCCTTTCTGCTCAACGAAGTGCTCAAAGGTTTTGGTGAGCTGAGGTTCTCCTGTTTGCTTCGCAATTGATTGATAAAATTGCGGTGAATCAGCAACCCCATCGGCGTACTCTTCAATATATTTACCTAATGCCTGACGGAACATTTTAGAGCCGAAGTAACTATCAATCATATGAATGACGGCTTGGCTTTTTGAATAGGTGATTGAGTCGTAAGCATTTCGTATGTTTTCATTTCTAAGTATTGGTTGTCGTATAGCACGCGTTGACGCCAAAGAGTCAGTTCCCATAGTGCCAAAATTTTTGATATAAGCATCGAGTTGATGACCGCCTTCAGGTTCAAATTGAGCGAGAATCATTGGAGTTGCCCAAGTTGAAAAGCCTTCCTTTAACCACAAATCGTCCCACCATGGTGGAGTTACTAAGTTACCAAACCACATATGTGCGATTTCATGGGCATGGGTGTTCATGATGCTCCGTTTGGCACCCGGTGCGGGGCTATCACCTAATAATACGCGTTGTTCTCGATAGGTAATTGCCGCGGATAATTCGGTAGCACCGCTAGGCCACTGAGGGGCTGCGACGATATCCAGCTTTTTAAATGGGTAAGGCTGCTCTAGCGCTGTTTCAAATAGTTCGACATAACGCGGTGTAATATCCATGATGAAGTTCATGTCTTTCGCTCTGCCGCGTCGCGCAACTGCTCGAAGCGGGATTTCATAATCACGGAAAGCGCTAACCGGTATTTTGCCATGCTCAATAATATCAAAGGGGCCAACGGCTATGGATAATAGGTAGGTTGGCATTGAACGAGTTTCACCAAACTGGAATTTTGTTTCACTATTATTGATATCCGAGAGTTCCGTCGGCGCATTATTTGAAATAGCCTGCATTCCCTTTGGCACGGTAATAGAAATTAAATAGGGTGATTTAAAACCCGGTTGATCATAACCAGGCATATATTTTCTGGCTTGAATGGACTCCGATTTTGCTAGTACGTATGCATCGCCCTGTTCTTCGACTTTAAACAAGCCGGACAAGTTGAGGTCAAACTTCGCGCTGTAATCAAATATTAGCGTGATCTTTCCAGCGGCTAATGACTCACCAAAATCTACCCACGCGACACCTGAGTCAAGCCGCTGCTCATATTTGACGCTCGAAATATCGCCATTTTGTTTTTTTAGCATGAGCGAGTTAACTTGCAAGTCCTTTCCATGAAGCCAAAGGCCTGTAGCTGCTTTTAATAGCTCAATGTTGATTACTGCCTTAGCGGAAAAGTCCTGTTCGTTGGGATTAATGTTCAAATCTAACTGGTAATGAAGAGGTCGAGAAATCATTGGTAGCGCGCCTTCTGGCGCCTTTATCAATGTGTCCTCTAGTGCGTTTTTAGCTGTTTCTGGTTGCGGTGTAGAGCCATTGCTATCACTTTTAGCGCTTTGATCAACATCACTTGCAACGCTACTTTCACCAGTTTTTTCATTACAGCCAGCAATTAGCATTAAGCTAATGATTAATAGAACGGACTTATTCATTGTTTGTATTATTCCCCATTTGAACATAATGCCTTCATAGGTCGTTCAAGTAGGCTTTTAGAGCGGTGCTAGCTTGAATAAACCTAGATTTTTTTAATTTGGTTTTTAGAAATTAGACACTTAGTTTAATTAGAAACAGTATATTCCACGGAAAACGTGAATTAGGTTTTCGTGAAAGCTGTCCTTTAAATGCCTAAAATCAATGAGTTGAGCCTATATCCGGACGCAATATTAACACCTAAATAAGGGGGATGTTTAGTAATATGGGGTAGTTAGCGAAGGGTAATTGGTTACAAACTAATTCAGTCGATTGCCGTTGACCTCTTATTTGCATCGATTAGTTAACCCCATCGCTTTGAGAGTGAATCAACTAGCTTAGCTGTATTTGGTGGATATCATTGTTTAGAAACTGGAAAGATAGTCTGAAATTGACTATGTTTAAACTATCAAATGGTCCAGGGGTTGCTTAATTATTATGAAAAGATTCTCTCAATTGCTTGTTTTAACAGTGCTTTTTTATATGCCGCTTAGTTTTGCTAGTCAGCTGGCTGACCGTATTAGTGACGAAGTCTTAGATTCCGTGATAACGGCTCAAGATAAATTTCTAAATAGCAGTATATTGGCGGAAATTTGTCAAAGCCCTCAATATTTGGAGCCTGATTACGCCTCTAAAAATATGCAAAAACTGTTTATGGATGAGGTGCATGCTATTGCCGGTCAGCGTGGTTTAAAAGATTACAATGCTGAGGAGATAAAAGAGATCGCTGAATTGGAGTTTCAGGCGTTTATTGACGGGGCTCGATATGCTGTTTTTGTCTCAAAGAATTTTGCTAGTGTAGCTGGCAAGACAGGCTGCCAAGCCGAAATTATGCAGACAGTCAAAGAGTCGCAGAAAAAGCTGCTAGCAAAAGGCATGTACCGGCTCGTTGATAGAAAATAGACAAAGTAAGTATAAGCGGCAGGTGATTAGAAAATTTTGCGCCTGTCCGATTTATTATTCAAATTCACCGTTTTGCCATCTGGCAATTATCTGATGCTAATGATTTCACCTTTGCCAAACCAAGCAATTTCCCGCTAAAGAGTCAGCGCATGTCCTATACGAAAAAATTAACGATGAGCAAAGTCGTTACAGTTTTATTTCTTTTTTTATCTTTGCTCCATTCCCGCGGTAGTTTTGGCGGTGAAGCTTCTGTTTTACCCTTACAAACAATTGAAACAAAAACGATAGTTTTTGGAACGGTCAATGGGCGTTTTGATGAACTTAAGTTACAGCTCGAACGAATCGGTGTGATTGACCAGCGAGGGTCGTGGCGTGCTGGAAAAGCCAGGTTAGTAAGTCTCGGTAATTTATTTGCAAAGCAATCAATTAATAGTAAAGTTAACCAGCCTATTTTGGAATTTGCAAAAAAATTACAAATAGAAGCCGAGGATGCGGGTGGGCATTTTCATTTGGTGCTGGGGAAAAATGAAGTTTATATTATGGTAGAGGGTTTATATACCAGTCGCACCCTAGCGGATAACCAACTAAGTGAGTTGGGTAACTGGTTATTTCAGCAGTCGTTTGTCCATAAGCAAGGGCAAGAACTATTTACCCATTTGGGGTTATCAAAGATCAGCGACCTAGCCGATTTAGTGCTTTTTAACCAACAAATGAAAGAGTCTATTATTGACTACGCAGATAACTGGGCGAGTTATTACCGGCTCAACCGAGCTAATCAACAACAGCAAACTGAACCATTGCTGCCTGAAATTCTCAGTATTAACGATACGGTTAAAACAATTGCGGATAAATCACTCAAACAAGCCAGCTATTTAGCGCTAAAACAAACAAGTCCTGTCAATTTTGATGGCTCGCAGTTTTGTCATCCTTATTTTGAAAAAGATCGGTTAGATGAGAAACTCAAACAGACTCAATCTAAAAGAGTCTGGTTAACCACTGAAGATAAATCGATAAATATTCGCTCTCGTTTTTCTGGACGAGTACAGATACTACCAAACTTTGACGGCTTAGCTCAGAATGCTGAAACAGAGGTGGATTCATCTTCTGCTAATAAACAGCCAATTGTGTTTGCCTCGATTGCAAGCGATGGCTCCACAAACTACTTTGATTCGGTTACCGGCGAAATTCTTGTTCCCCAGATTCCTCAGTTTAGGGAGTGGAATAGACCTTATGGTATGTCTGATGAGGAAATAGAATTATTTCTAAAAAGCGCCACAATCATTGAGAGTTCAACCACTAAGGAAGGAAAAACCAAACCGTTAAAACTAAAGCTCGAAAAAAACGGTAAACAACTAAAAGCGGTTTTTAAGTATGTAAACAAGTCCGGCAAAACCGTAAGGAAGCGCTTTTATGGCGGGGGAGATCGATATCAACATGAAATGGCCGCTTATCGTTTAGATCGCATGCTTGGAATAGGATTGGTTCCCGTTACGGTAGAGCGAGAGATTGATGGTGTCAAAGGTAGTGTGCAGCTATGGGTCGAAAACATGGCGTCGGCATTGCAGCTTAACGAACGTGAAATACTCTATGAAGGAACTTGTGATGTAACGGCACAGGCCGACCTAATGAACGCTTTTGATTATCTAATACATAACTCGGATCGAAATCAAACCAATATTGTTTTTACAAAACATGACTGGCAAATCTGGTTTATCGACCATACTCGAAGTTTTGGAACGGTTTTGTCAAAGCCTGTTTTTCAGCAGGGCGTCGAGCTTAAACCTCCGCTTGAGTTTCTTAAGGCGGTTAAATCGCTATCTAAGGGGCAGTTAAGAAAACTTAAGCCGTGGCTTAACAAAGAGCAGATGGCAGCTTTGTGGGAGCGTCGCAAGCGCCTTCTTAAAGGAAAATATTGAGGTAGGAGCTGATTTTTCCGCGGTTTTAACTCTAACCTAAAAGACAGAACTCTCTAGAGAAATCAAACGGTAGCAAGGCTCACAATTAAGATGCATTGGCTCGAATCTAAACAGACAAGTTGGAGCTCAGGTTTCGACTTAGTCATATATATATCGTTTTTCCCTAGATAAAACGGTTTCAGCGGTACGTGCTTATATTTTAAAGCGAAAATTTTTGAGTAGAAGATACCGGCCATTTTTTCTAAAGGAGACATCGAGCTTCCTGCTAATTCAGTTCCTATCTTTTCCTCGGAAACTAACTCCAGGCTCGTTTGATAGCTGCATTGTTCAAGTACGCCACTTGAGAGTGCCTAGCGGCTGAGCGTCTAGATTTTTTGCTTACTTTCGCCTAGAGCGCCTACTTTTGGTTTATCTTCTGAAAAAAGTAAGTCGCAGGCAAGTGAAACGCTGCGAAATAGGGGGCAGAAAGAAAGGGGGTAGTCAATTTGGAATCGTGCAAACTATTAGTTATAGCTTCCCTCTCCCCAACCCTTAGTATGGCCCGCTTCTTAGGTACTCCCGGAAGGAAGAGGGAGTAAAACATGGCCCCTAAGGGTATAAGGAGCAAAATATATGAACTACCGGAAGGAAAAAGGGGCAAAAAAATGTCCCCTAGGGGAACTTTTAAGACGATTGTAAAACGTCTGCTTTAGCCGAACTGGTCTTGTCCGAAATATGTGGACGGTTTAAAAAAGTTGATTCATCGTTTTCTCGAAATTTACCGGACTTTGATTACCCAAATATCCATGACGACGCTTTTGATTATAAAAGCATTCGATGTAATCAAACAAGTCACT
>CAJQOL010000127.1 GCA_905479925.1 uncultured Kangiellaceae bacterium
CGATTTTTTGATGGAGTCTTAGCCGATTTTAATTTTGGCAATAATAATCAACTCAGTTGTTCACCTAACTTAATTCGAGCGTTAGAGAGCTGGTCTTGTAAAGATTATAGCAAGGTGATTAATGGACGTTTCAAGGGTGGCTACATTACAAGAGCCTATGGAAAACCAGACGCTAATATCCACTCTATTCAATTAGAGCTTTCACAGGCTACTTATATGGATGAAGTTAGCTTAAGTCTTGATGATAATAAGGCGAGTAAAGTCTCAGAGCGTTTGGCTGAAATGTTCGAAATTTTTAATGATTTTATTATTGAACAAAAAAATAATTCTGGAGTGTACTAATGTCATTTCAACACTTGAAACGTGTAAAAGTATTTGCCGAAGACTTACAGGTAGGAATGTTTGTTAGCGATTTAGACCGAGATTGGAGCGAGTCAACTTTTCTATTACAAGGCTTTACCATAGAAAGCCAAGCTGATATCGATGCGGTCATGTCTCAATGCAAGTTTGTTTATATCGATTTTAAAAGTGACTCTCAATTTAAGAGTTATCGTTTAGCGACAACGTCTTCGAAAACTTATGCAGAAAAAAATGCAAATAGTGTTGAGTCAAAAGAGAATTTTTTCAAAAACAGAATGAACCCGGCGGCAACCCGTTATAAGAAATCATCTCAATTAATGAAGGGCGTGATGGACCGCATAATGCTTGGTGAAGATTTTGACATCCACGGAGTGCGTGACGTGGTTAAAGAGAATGTTAAGCAAGTTCTTGAAAACGAAGATGCGATGTTAATGATGACCTTACTAAAGAATAAAGATGATTCTAAGGCCGAGCATTCATTAAATGTTAGTATTTTGTCGATTGGTTTTGCACGCTATTTGGGGTTTGATGAAACCAAACTGGAAGATATTGGCATGGGGGCATTACTTCATGATATTGGTCAGGTGAAAATTGATACTAATTTAATTTCAAAGAAAGGGCGTCTTAATCAGAATGAAATGGCAGAGATGTGTAATCACCCTAAGTATGCATTTGAAATATTGCAGAGTAAGTCTGGCTTAACTCCAAGTTGTATAGATATTGCCATAAACCATCATGAAAGACTGCAAGGTCAAGGTTATCCGAGAGGATTAACTGCGGACAAGTTATCTCAAAATGTCCGATTGGTTAGTATTGTTGATGTATTTGAATCTCTTACAACCCCTCAAGTATATCGCCGTTCTCTATCTGTTGTTGACGCCTATAAAATTTTAATGAGCGGTAAGGGGACTCATTATGATGAAAAAATGGTTCTAAAATTTATTGAGTGGCGGGGAATATACCCACCGGGCTCCATTGTAGAAATGGCAAATGGTGAAGTGGGAATAATTATTGGAACCAATCGAAAATTCAAGTTAAAGCCGAAAGTTTTGTTGGTGCTGGACGAATACAAGCAAAAACGAAAAGAAAAAATAATTGACCTGTCAAAAATCTCTGTTGATGCAGAGTCTAAACCTTACAAGATAGTCAAAGCCTATGAAAACAGCGCATTTGGAATTGATCTACAATCCTATGCCGATAAAGGGTTAAAAGTAGAGCCTGCGCGATAAGTTTTTGGCTTAAGGTAATTTTTTACAATGTTTTCTGGGTAGTATCGATGGTAAGGCATTGACTTTGAAGTATTGAGCATTTTGAAGTATTGAGCATAAGGTATCTATCGTTCGATAGCTATCTTGAAACATCTATTGTGAACTATTGACTGCTGAGGATTTATTGCGAAGTGATTATTGCTAAGTGATTGTTGTGAATAGTTTGTTTTGGACCGATTAATATACTGTGGTTCTGCTGCTGCAGAAATTAGAGAATTAAAAATTTAAAAATTTAAAAATTTAAAAATTTAAAAATTGTGGTGAATAAATGAAAGAAGTATTGGAAAAAATGATTGCTCAATTATCCGATGAGGATAAAATTCTATTTGGACAACTAGCTGCCAAGATTAATGAAAATAATGGTGATATATCCAAGTTGTCGCCAAGTGAGTTTGAACTGATAGCTAAAATGGAAACAAAGTATGCCGATAAGCTTTCTAAGTTCAAGCCAGAGATTTCAGAAGAAACGAAAGATAATAACATTCTAGAGACGGGCTTTGCTCAGTTTTCTCGACAGGTATTAGCCAAAGAGTTGAAAGAAAATTTTCCTAATGAAGAAGACGCGGTAACCTTCGCATTTAATAATAAGTGGATACCAGAGGTGTTTAAGGATAAAGAGAATGCGGGGGAAATTTATACTGATTATGAGCAGGATATTTGTGAGGCGAATAATTGGCGACATGATGTTGTAGGTGTCGACTCCGACAAAGTCATGGCGGTGGGAATGACTTGGTTTATGGTTATCTATCAACTGCACCAAAAGTAACTAAGTATTTGATGAGGGTTGTTGCTGTATTCATATAGCGAATAACTAGAAACTAGCTGCGAGTTGCGAGAAACTAAAGCTCACTGATTAGTCCAACCCGCCCAAAAGAGGGAATAAATACTCCCTCTTAAATACCAATATTCTTTAATTGACTAAATACGCAGTCCACCATCGATCTCAATTAATCGGCCCGAGAAATAGTCATTCTCTAGAATAAATTGCACGGTGTGGGCTATTTCGTCAGGCTGTCCCATTCTAGCAAGCGGAATACTAGCTTCGATATGTCGAAGCATTTCCGGCTTTATGCTATCGGTCATATCTGTTTGTATAAAACCTGGTGCGATAGCGCCAACTCGAATGCCATAACGAGCTAACTCTTTTGCCCATGTAACGGTCAGCGCAACGACCCCAGACTTAGCGGCGGAATAGTTACTCTGTCCCATATTGCCGGCGCGAGAAATTGAGGAAATGTTAACGATTGCTCCTGGGGATTTGTTTTCAATCATTATGCGTGACGCTTCTCTTGCGCACAAAAATACACCCGTTAAATTTACATCAATAACCGATTGCCAGTTTGATAAGGTTAAGGACTCTATCTCGCCATTTCGATTGGTTTTATTAAGAAACTGATCTCTAATAATTCCTGCGTTATTGACAAGCGCGTCAACTCGACCAAACTCGTTAGCTACAGCGTTAAACCCGTCAACAACCTCGGCTTCATCTGTTACATTCGCTGCGAAGCATTGGCAATGGATATTTTTTTCCTCCAAAGTCAATTTCACTTGCTCAAGTTTATCTCTATTAATATCCATTAGCGCAATTTTGCCGCCCAGACTACCCAAACGATGAGCTATCTGTTGGCCTAATCCTTGGGCCGCACCAGTAACAACAATCACTTTATCTTTTATATTCATGATAAGGCCTTTAAGTTTAGGGTAAATTTCTTTAACGAGTTTAAATGAGTTTAAACGATCTTTTATTAGACTAGATAAAATACTATGAGCGAACTTTTCTCAAGTTCGCTCACGATTAAGGCTGGAAGCAGACCAGCCTAAAATTGAATTAGACTTGCAACTAGAGTCGATTACAGTCCTAACTCTTTCTTGCCTTGTTTGAAGACAATATCAACTGGAATACTTGCTTTTTCTAGAAGTGCTAAGTCTTTGGCTAGCTGTTCACTGATAACGCCTTTGGTGGCAAGTAAATCAACAACGCCCTGATAGTTACCGTCACCTTGCAGGGTTAAAATAAGTTTCGAAAGCTCATTCATTGCCAGGGTCATTTTGTCAAAATCGACACTGTAGTAACCGGTTGTTTGATTACGCGTGAAGGCACCCATTTCCTTAAAGAAATTGAATCTAACCATATTTGCTCGACCGTGAGCACTAGAAGCTCCAAACCTTACCGAGCGAAAAATCCCCGCAAGAAAGGTGACGTAATTATCCATTACTTTACCTTCGGTGAGGTCTCCGGATTTATACATTTCTGAAATCATGTAAAGACCTAGAATATCGGCTTTACCTTCTTCAAGAGCTGAAGCGGTTTCTTTTAAGCTTTCTCTTACGGTACCTTTGCCGTTTAATGTATTTTTAATACCAAGTCCGTGAGCTACTTCATGAAACATGGTGTTGGCAAAAAAGGCGTCAAAAGTAATGTATTGTCGTTGGCCTTCAGCGATTAGTTGGTCTGCAATTGGCACCAGTATATGGTCAAACTTAGCTTTCATTGCATTTTTTAACTGCAAGCGACGTGTACCCTTGGCTAACTGTACTTGTTCGTCATTTGGCAAGTTAATGGCGATTGTTTTTGAACCGGCATTACTATGCCCAGCATAAAATACGACATCGTAAGCATTCAAGTCAGAGTCAGTGCCGGGAGTTTCTTGTTTGTATTTTTCATCGACCGGTAAACCGCGTTGTAACTTAGGAAGAAATGCAGCGAAACGAGACAGCTTTTCACTCCAAGCTAGATCTTTGATTAATACATAACTTTCATAGGCTGAACGATAACCAAATAATAGGTCTTCATAAGTTTCAATGGGTCCAATAACGACTTCAATAGGGTTGTTTTTCATATCCATCCAGGCGAAATCGCTTGGTTGAAAGTCGTCGTTGGTTAATGCAATGGCGCGCATTTCGAGGTAGTTTTTGAACTCTGGGTCTTCGGCAAGTTGAGCGGCTTGGTTTAGAATATCGGCGGCTTCGGATAGCTCTTTCGCGAATAACTTATGAAACGGAACACTGTAGAGCTCACCTTTTTCGTTTCTTTTGATCACCGAATAGAGACCTTTTGCATCATCGATGGTTGCTGCGGCAAACTCGTCCTTAGTCATATCTTTCGGGTAGAAGCCGGCTCCTAGTGGTTTTTCGCCAAATTCGCCAATAAAAGGTTTATCACCATCTAATCGATCCCATGGGCCGTAGTTTACATCAGCAAAAAAGCGAGCTTTTGGATCTTCAATTGAACTTAAAAGACTGGCTTTATCACCGTAAGCTTGTTTCCAGAACAGATCGTCCATAATTTTTGAAGCATCAATTAACAGCGCAATCATCTTCTTTTGGTTTTCGCTTAAATGACTAAGGTCGCTGGTCAACTTAACTTCCTTGTAAATTTCAAAGCGAGGGTTATTTGATTTAGTTTGAGCATCTGGCTTAGCGACTTCCGCTGTTTTTGTAGGCAGAGTCTTAGTGTCGGTCGCCGCAGGTTGTTCGCCACAAGCGGCAATTGCCAAGCTGGATAACAAGGCAAAGGATAAGTGTAGAGTTTGTTTTTTATTCATATTGTCCTCTTTAATTCTAATTGTTCTTTATCGAGCAGTTTGGTGAGTACGCTAGCCGAACATTATCCCAGATTTAGAGGTTTAACCCAAGTTTTAGCCATTTCGTTAGCTAACTCTACCCGTAGAAAAGGCTGATATTTACGATTAATTTGGCTAATTCAGTTTTTGTTCAGAGTGAATACGCTTTAATAGAAACCGTCGGAAGAATTAATGATTTCAATGATTGAGACAGCTAATTCATGACATCCGACCTAAATGATTTATTTGACGGTTTAACGGAGAGCACCATGAAAACAACACCTACACTTTTGGCTTTAGCAGTTAGCTCATTTTTCGGTTCGGCGGCTTACGCAGCAGATATGAATCAAAATGTACTTAAAAGCGTGAAACCTTCGGTTTCCATTAAGCAAGCCCAAGGTAACCTTGAGAATGTTTCCATTCCTAAAGGGCAATCAAAAACAGGTATTGTTAAAAGGGACCGTAACTCATCTGACGGTATTGTGATCAATAGGAGAACAGAGACTAAACAGTCACGAGCTAGCGACACTGAAGCGGCTGCTGACAAGTCTAACGGTTTAACTAGCGATTTAACTGCCGGTTTAAAAACGCGGCCAAAAGATTTGGCTAAATCAAGCCAAGCAGATGGTTTTTCAATTTATTCCGCAACCTCATATTTAAATGATGACCTTGATGGCGATGGTTATTATAGCGACTTTACGCTGGATTTTGATGCGGATTTTGAAGGCGGTTATGCGGACGTTTACGCGGTAATTTATTACAGCCGCAACGGTGGAGACTGGGTAGAGCTATTTGAAACCGATGTATTTACGATATTTTCAAATGATGCCAGTGATGAGTACAGTGTAAATTCAGTATTAAATTTCGGCTACCCGACCGGGGATTACGATATATTAATCGATCTTTACGAAGATGGAGTTAGTGGTTATGTTGCTACCCTAGGCCCGGAGGAAGACGCTGATCTTTATGCGTTGCCTTTGG
>CAJQOL010000128.1 GCA_905479925.1 uncultured Kangiellaceae bacterium
AGTGCATATAGGCAACGCCAAACAAATGGTGGAAGGGAAAATACATTATGGTGTTTTTGGCGTCATAGAAGGAAACGAGCTACTCATTTTATTAACAGTATTAGACGACGTATCCGAAGAGTCAGGGATGCAGTTTTTTAAAAAAATACTGGGTCAGATTCTAGATGGAGATATTTAACCAATAAAGGCCTGCGATGCAGAAGAACGCACGCCTGCTGTTAGCGTTCAGTGAGCACTACCATCACACAGCGGACAGTCGTTGAACAGCAGAATTAAAGTCTCTAGAATAAGAGCAGTCATTCAGAAATAACAACTTCCTTCAATTGAAGGATACTATCGCCTCGATTGAGGTTTGGTTATGTTTGTGAATTTCAATATTTCTTGAAATAAGCGAGAAACTGAATCGTTGAACTTGTTACCTGAACAAAAATATTAGAGTTATGAACTTAGCAATCATCATTATAGGATCTATTGTTTACTTTTCTTCTTGCATATATTTAGCGAAGATTAATATCCAGCTTCGACGCAAAATCCGAGGAAAAATACCGCTAGAATACTTAATGTGGTTTGTATTTATAATAATCTACATTCCGTATTCATTTTACTTTCCTGCGTGGTTAACTGAGTATTTCCCAATATGGCAACGGACACAAAATACGACTATGATAATGTTGTTTATTGGCATGGTAGTTTCGGTATACTGTTTATTTAAAGCCGGACGTATAAATGAAACATAACAAAACGCAGATCGTGCCGAGATAAATCCGAAGTCTTGGGATGAATTTTTATTAAAATTCGGAAATTGATTATTGTTACCCAGAAGGTGCGAGAGTTTTTTTTCTATTCCTTCCAAACTAAAGCTTAGCCAGCAGGTTAGTAGTGAAGCCCGGGTGCGACCAAGGTAACGAGGTGTGCGGAGCAAGGGTGGAGCGAGAGTGTAGGCTGTTTATTGAGCCCTGAAATATTGTATAGTTGTGGTATTTATAAGCACTGAAAAGTGTGAAAGCTGACGGTCTTCTGCGCACCGGAAAGCAATAGTCTTAAATACGATATGGCAAGTATTTGAGGCACCACCGGGGTCTAGGAATCTGGCATTCACTCACAGGGGTAGCTCGGGAACTCGGGAGATCCGATTTTGTCCTGTCTCAAACAACCGGCTTAGGTGCGTCGGATAATAAAATCACCCGGCCTCACTAAGTGATCTACTTTACACCGTGAGGAGTCCAAATGGAAAACACGAAATGACAAGTAGAGAGAAACAGGTATTGGTGCTCGATAGCGAAGGTGAAGAAATCCAAGAAGCAAGGTCGGAAGTCTTAGCGGAACATAATACCGATGAGTGAAGTTAATTGCTCGGGAAGGTGGGGAACGATTACCTTAAGGACCCACTGTAGGGAAGGTGAAGCCGGGTATGACACGTTGATAAACTGAACGACAGGAGATACATTGAGATCACCAACTGTCTCACTAAAACTTTGTCAACTAAGAGAACAAGCGGGAAGATATCCAAAGCGGATATTCACCACGCTCCATCATCTAATTGACGTTGATTTCCTAAGGGAGGCCTTCTACCGCACGAATAAAAAGTCGGTAGCAGGGTACGACGAGGTTACAGCAAAAGAATACGCTAGAAACCTTGAAGGGAACCTAAAGGAGCTATATTCAAGATACAAAAGCGGACGTTACAAAGCACCGCTAGTTAAGCGTGTCTGGATAGAAAAGGAAGACAAAACTCAACGTCCAATTGGCATTCCATCCTTTGAAGATAAGATATTACAACGAGCCGTTGCGATGCTCTTGAGCGCCATTTATGAAATTGATTTTTATGATTTCTCTTATGGTTTTAGAGAGAAACGCAGTGCGCACGATGCTATCAAGTCATTGAGAGATGGTTGTTATCAGGCGAAAGTTAGCACTGTTATTGATGCGGATATTAGCAAGTTTTTCGATTGCATGCCGCACGATCGTATTCGAGAAATACTTCGATTGCGGGTTAATGACGGGAAAATCATCTCCCTCATTGGCAAATGGTTAAATGCAGGCGTTGTAGAAAGGGGTAACGTGAGTTACCCCGATTGCGGCTCACCCCAAGGCGGTGTGATCAGTCCGCTGATAGCTAATATATTTCTCCACCATGTTCTCGATGAATGGTTTGTTAAACAAGTATGTCCTGTGCTGCATGGTCGCTGTTTCCTCGTTAGGTTTGCAGATGATTTTGTATTGGGATGCGAAAAGGAAAGTGATGGCCAACGGTTAATGAAGGTGTTGCCAAAGCGATTCGAAAAGTATGGTTTAACTATCCATCCAGAGAAGAGCAAAATGATACGTTTCAAATGGCCAAAGAAAAGACTAGTCAAACATGGGAATGGTACATTCGATTTTCTCGGATTTACTCACTATTGGGCGAAGTCACGAACAGGTCAATGGGTTATTAAACGGAAAACCATGAAGAAGCGTTTTGCGAGAGCAATTCGAAATCTTTATCTGTATTGCCGTTACAACAGACATGAGCCAGTCAGGGAACAGTACAAACAATTGAGAATGAAACTACAGGGTATTTATAATTACTATGGAATAATTGGTAATTACAGAGCGTTGTGGATGATCTATCAATACGTCAAAGACTACTGGAAAAAGTGGCTAGGCCGTCGTACTAGTAAAGGTTACATAAATTGGGAGAAGTTCGACAAGTTCTTAGAAGTTTGGGAACTTCCCCTGCCCAGAATAACGAAAATGGTGTAGTGAGCTTGGCAGGTACACTGTCATACGTTAAAGTATGTGTCAGTACTTTAATTACTGAGGAACCGGATGACTAAAAGGTCACGTCCGGATCTGTGGGGGGCGTCGCTCGAAAGAGCGGCTCCTACCTGGAAAATCGAAATGCACAAAGACGCATTCGACTCAGCTTTGCGTCAGTGAGTACTACCATCACAAAGCTGACATTTATTGACACCTGGACTTGAGCTGGTATTGTGAAAAAAGCAGCCAGTCATAAGAATAAGTGATCTAACCGCAAGCGGGTTAATTAAGAAAATGAAGAATAATTGTCCAAAATGTAAATCGGAAGATATTATAGATCAGCGCTGGTTGTATCCGATGAAACCGAATGTATGCAATGATTGTGGTCTTAACTGGGAGCCAACACTCTTCGCCAGGACTTTTCTAGCGTCCTGGTTTTCAATATTGGTTTTGGCAGTGGCTTTCAACATTACTAAAAACGAATTTTGGAAATCAGACGCCGGTGCGGTAGTCTTCTTTAGTTTCATGGCGCTATTGTTTGTTGCCCCAGCTATAGGCTGGTACGTGAAACCCTATAAAGTTTGGGGTGGCAGTTTGATGGTCCGTAGAATAATCAATTACGGTTGTCTTGGAACGATGGCATTGGTAATAGTTTTTTACTTTATAAATGCCAACAATTAGGTCCAGCGACAATTAATAGACTCTTTTCATCACAAAGGCGACATTGACTGTATAAATAGTAGAGAGTCGTCCGGTAAAAAAGCAGACATTCAAAAAAAGGTGTATGTTATCGCGGGGGAACTCCAAGGATAATAAAACGCTTCAATTGGGGTTAGAGTTAATACTATGAAGATTTTTCTACTAATATTGGTCGCATTTATTTCCTTTGAAGTTTCGGCTGAAAGTAAGGCTTCCAATATGGAATACTTTGACATTAAACTTCTTGATGAGGCAAATGACAAATTAGGGTTGGTATTTCAAAGTTCTCCTGTCAATAATGATGGCACTCAAACCTATGAATTATTTGTGGAGCGTATGTTAGATGGATGGACGCTGTTAGGAATCTCATTGATATATCTTGATGAACATGAAAAAGTGGTACTGTCTGTGGGTGGGATGAATCACTGCAAAGAGACAGACAATAAGTGCACTAAGGTGTTTCATATCGTTAACTCGGAATTGAGAAATGTGAAACTAGAATTTTTATATTCATCTAGTGAACACGCTAGATTTAGACAATACAGTGTTGGTGGATTGAGTGCATTAACAAAACATTGAAAAAGATGCTAAACAGCAGCGTTTCTTAACAGAGCGTTCAGTGAGAACTACCATCACAATCCAGCCATTGACGGTATGAAGAGTTGGAAGTAGCCCGACAAGAAAGCTGCCGGTCAAAACTGTTAACGTTCCCCTTCAATTAAGGGATAATAAAACGCCTCAATGGAGATTAGAGTTACAAAGATATGATCCGGTTTATAATATTAATCGCATACGTACTAATAATTAGTGGATGTAGTTCTGTACAATATCAGGAGTACAATAGTTCCTTATATGTCGGCTA
>CAJQOL010000129.1 GCA_905479925.1 uncultured Kangiellaceae bacterium
ACTAATGTATTTCAGCGATGCCGAAATAGAATCATCGATTTTTTTACCTGGTTGACTGGCCACTGTATCTGCTAATACGTAATTTCTTAGCTTTGAACTCTTGCCATATAATGTTAGTGCTTGAATATCTGAACCGCTTAACAACTGTTGCCAAAATAGAAAACCTTGCTGACTTGGCATAGGAACCATGCCTGTTTTCAACTCGACCATATCGATGTCGTCTTGTGAAAGCTTCATCCCACCGGTTTGCCACAGTGGCCAATTAATCGATAGTGTTTGTCCTCCTCGTTGCTCGATATCGCGTTTGGATGTTCTAGCTTCCGCAAATGCGTCCATAAAATGGTTAGCGAATGCATAGTCACTTTGGCCTAAGTTGCCAAAAGCACCACTTACGGAAGAAAACATTATAAACCAATCTAAGTCTTCATTTCTTGATGCACTATCTAGGTTGACTGTACCCTTAATTTTTGGACTGACTACCGATTTAAATTCGTCAACTGTTTTGTTAAAAATAAAAGTGTCTCGGTTAATTCCCGCACTGTGAATAATCCCATTAATCTGTTTAAAGTGTTTCTTTGCGGTTTGTAGAACATGCTTAACATCTTCAATTTTTTCAACATCAGCTTGTATATATATCACTTCAGACTTACCCTGACGAAGCATCTCTAAGCGCTGTCTATTCTCCGGTGTTAGCTCCGAGCGCCCAAACAATATCAAGTTAGCATGATAGTTTACAACTAAATGTTCACTGAAAAGATAACCTAAACCTCCGAGCCCGCCGCTAAGAATATAACTGCCCCGCTGTTTAATATTTATTATTTCTCGGTCCTTAAATGGTGAAGGTCGCTCAAAATATTTTTTAACGAAGCGCTTGTTAGAATTGCCATTCTGAGGTGTTAGGTAGCGAACTTCTGCATCCTCCCAGCTAGTATCAGTTAATTCATCAAGCGCTATAGAATGGAGTTTAGAAATTGAGCTTGGTTGGCCATCATAGACAGAGATCTGTTTAGCAACGTACTTTGAATTTTCTAGCATAAGACTCTTGAAAAATCCGACTAAACCACTATTCATGGAATCAGAAACCAAATCGCGGGCAGAGCAAATTGACAAAATTTTTACGGGCTTTTGAATTTTTTGTTTCATCAATGTTTGACATAAGGTCAATAGTGCCAAAACGCCCCGTTTGACCTGATGGTCAACCATTTCGCTCTGTCGATCTAACGAGATGTTAGAATATGTTTTCTCTCCTATGTCGTGGTGAATTACTGTTAAGCCAGTTTTTTGATGTAGATCAAGGCTTTTCAAAAACTTATCGAGATTTTTCTCGCCGGCAAAATCAAGAATAGGTTCATCGGCATTGCTTTGACTAGAAGCCGCGCCGGTATTCAGCCAGACGACAAGGTTTTCACTCAGAGTCATTTTAGCTAGACGGTAAAATTCTTCTTCTGTTCCTAGTACCAATATCAACTCATTCTTTTTTACCTTTAGTTCTGCTTTCGGTATTTGCATCGGCTTCCATTCAGGTATGAATAGAATCTTTTGATTTTCTTCTTGTGGTATTTTATTTGAAAGAGTAGTCATCGATTGAGGTTCGCTAACTGGCACATCAGACTTGATATCTAGCCAGTATTTTTGCTTGGAAAATGGATAGGTCGGCAGGCTAATACGTTTTGGTTTACTTTCCTGATAGAGTTTGTTCCAATCTATATCAAAACCACTGACCCATATTTTTGCTAGTTGCACAAACTGTTTCCGTTCAATCAATCTATCAATGTCTTGTTTATCCTTCTCATCTTCACTTATGTGAGAAACATGTCCTTGAAGTAAATTGCGGTCGTCCCGTTTAGAGTCGCTAGACGGTATTAAAAAGTCAGCTAGTTGTTCTTCAAGCTGCGCTATCGAATTAACTACAAAAGCTAATCGATGTTTCATCGCGGCTCTACCAATCTGTAAAGTGAAAGACAGATCCATCAAACTAAGCGTGTTTGGTGTGCCAGTTAGGTCCGGTTGCTGTTGACAATATCCGAATAACTCGCTGACTTTTTGTTCTAATTGTTGCTCCGTTCTAGCAGATAAAGGAACAATAGCAGTCTGGTTAAACTTACGAGCTAGAGATTCATTTTGAACGCCATCAGACGACTCATACTCCTCAACGATTAAATGGGCATTTGTACCGCTAAATCCGAATGAGCTCACTGCGGCGCGTCGCCGCGTACCTTGAGCGACTCCCCATTCATGTTTTTTCTTTGCAATATAAAAAGGTGAATCAGCAAAGTCAAACAGACTGTTCTCATTTTCAACATGTAGGCTAGGGACGATTGTACGATTACGCATTGACAATAGCACTTTGTGCACACTCGCGACGCCAGCGGCACCTGAAGTGTGACCAATATTACTTTTCACCGAACCTAAAGCACAATAATTTTTCTTGCTGGTTTTCTCACTAAACACTGTGCCTAATGCTTCTAACTCAATCGGGTCACCGAGTTTAGTACCCGTACCATGAGTTTCTACGTAACTAATAGTTTCAGGGTCAATATTAAATTTATTATAGAGTTCACGTTCCAATTCAATCTGGCTATTAACACTTGGCGCTGTAATACCATTGGTCTTGCCGTCCTGGTTTATTGCGGAACCTAGTATTACGCCGTGAATACTATCATGGTCATTTTCAGCATCGCTAAGTCGTTTCAGAACAACCGCACCAACCCCCTCTCCAGGGACAAAACCGTTGGCTGAATTATCGAATGTTTTGCACTGTCCGTCTGGTGATAACATCCCAGCCTGGCACATACCGAGGTAAGAGTCGGATGTTAAGTACAAACTCACGCCACCGGCCAATGCCATATCTATTTCACCATTTAGCAATGCCTGAGACGCTAAGTGAATGGTAACCAAAGATGATGAACAAGCGGTGTCAATTGGAATAGCGGGCCCTTTTAGATTAAGGTAATAGGCAATTCTTGCTGCACCAATAGCAAAACTATTGGCAGTAGTATCGACGTTACCTGAGGTATCTTTTGCGAGTAGTTGTGAATAATCGCTGCTCATAATGCCTAGATATACACCGCATTTTCTATTGCTTAGCGACTCATTAGCGTAGCCCGCATCTTCGAACGCTTTGTAAGCTTCTTGCATGAATATTCTATGTTGCGGGTCCATGCTCTCAGCTTCCGCTGGAGATATCTGAAAGAATAATGGATCAAAGCATTCAATATCATCTAACTTACCTAACCACTTTGAATATATTTTGCCTTCTTTAGTAGGGTCCGGATCAAAATACTGGTTTACATCCCAACGAGAACTAGGGATTTCAACAACCGAGTTTTTTCCTTGCACCAGGTTGGTCCAATAATCATTTAGATCAATCGCCTCCGGATACCTTCCCGACATTCCAATAATTGCAATTTTTTCCCGTGGTTGTTCGACATTCGACGGTGGGACCGGCTGACTAGGAGTTGTAAATAGCTTGCTTTTTTTGCTCCTATTGTGTCTCTTCAAGAGAGGAATGTTAACGGTAATTTGACCGACATTTTGGTTCGTTAAGCGACTAATTTGTGGTAATTTGATGACTGGCTGCTGACTTGATTTTGGGTGAGGTTCGGTCTTGTTGATTTCCCCCTGACTTGCTTTAGCGTTTTTATCGTGGTGTGGCAGTTTTAATAACTCAGAACGAATATATTCGCTTAGTTGGTTAATATTAGAGTAGTCGTACACTCGTGTTGCCGAGATCGAAAGTGCGAGCTGTTTGTTGATACTATTAACCCATTCGACGCCGACTATGGAGTCTAATCCCAAATCAATAAACGACTTTTCTTCTTCAATCTCTTCCACCTCCATATAAAGTGCATCGGCAAGACTTGATTTAAGTCGCTGTTTAAGCTGCTCTAAGGAGAAACCTATTTCATCGGCAACGGGTTTATTAAAATCAAAATCGATAGTTTTTGAGTTGACGACGTGTTCCTCCTTCAAGGATAACTTTCGAGTCATTGTCGATTGACTCATATCGTTAGCTAAATCAATTTCTTTTTCTAGATATAGGCTCAACTCAATCACATTGGAGTAATCATAGACTCGGGTCGCTGAAATCTTTAGACCGTATTGCTTATTAATACTATTAACCCACTCAACACCAACGATGGAATCTAGTCCCAAATCGATAAAAGGGCGTCGAGCGTCAATTTCGTCGATAGTCAAATACAAAGCATCTGCCAAACTTTGTTTAAGCTCACTGCGAAGCAAAGCGATTGATTTTTTCGACTCTTGTTGAGTGCGATTTATAATATCAGTATCTAGTGATTGTTCTGTACGGGCGATTTTTGGTTCCTGCCTCAAAGAGGAATATGACTTTGATAAGCTGGACGATGGAATGCTTGTTATGGGAGTCTCTAATAGTTGAATCCCTTTCGGTTTTGCTATGTTCTGTTGAGTGTCAGAAAACTGATTGACGGATTGGTTTAATGTAAGATTAATTGAGTCAGGTTTATCAAAAACCGGCTGTAGTAGAGTCGAATCTATCCTAGCAATATTGATGGTGGTAGTCGGGGGATTCATTAGTAATCCACCTGATTCTGAGGTTCCCGCTAACTGCAGCCCAATTATTTGAGCAAAAACTTCTCCGTGTTGATTGAAAAGAACTAAATCAATCGATAGGTGTGTGTATTCATTAGTGTTGGTCAGATTTTCAGAATCGACTATTTGTATCCAAACAGATGCACTTTGCTCTAAAGGTCGATAAAATTCCATGGCAGCAATTGATGACTCTATATACTCTTGTCCTAGCCTAACGTTAGATCGGCTAACGAATTGTCCAAGCGCTTCGTTCAAACCCTCCAGTAAATTTGAATCGGTAAAAAACGAAGGCTTTTGAGGTTTACTATCTGCGGTTGTTGATACCTTATTAGCACGGTTGATCTCAGCAAACAATTGATTTTTGACTTGGAAACAGTGTTTTAGATTTTCACTGATATAGGTGGCGTCCTCGAATCGTTTTAAGTCAATTTTTACTTGTGAAATGTCTATTTTGTTTGCTCGCGCGTCGTTAGTCAATTCCGCTGTTCCTTGGCAATGAACGAGATCCGAATTTTCCATAGAGGCATCTATTACCATATCTTTTAGGTGGCTACTATAGACATCGAAGTCGACACTATTACCATTGTCGTCAAAATATAATTCCACTTGCAACGGTACTTTCATTTGCGCACTAAATGGCGCTCCCCATACAACGTTAGTTAAACGGAATGCGGAAAACTCTTGGGCACTTGGTATACTACGTACGATCGCCTCACGAACCATTTCTAAATACGCAAAAGAGGACAGACATTTTGGAACAAGGGAGTCGTGATTAGGTTGTTCCATGTTGCCTAAAGATTGCTCGGTAAAAAAAGATTCATTACCCGAAAAAATAGACTGGTAACTTTGCTTGTAAAAGTCAGAGATATTAGTGTGTAATAGCGGGTGAAGTGATTTAGTGTCTACAGCTGAATCACTCGATTTAAGTATTGCTAGAGGACCAGTAGTCAAAGTATCAGTCCAATATTTCTCGTTAGCAAATGGATAACTTGGTAAGCTCAGCGTTGTAACACTTCTTGCTGAATATAGCCTTTGCCACGCTAACTCCACCCCTTTCACCCACAAGCTCGCTAGCTTTGATAATTTCTTTTGAACGAACCATTTTTCAATCGTTTCCTGAAAATCATCGTCATTATCGACAAATGCGAATGGGTTCTGGTCGTTCCCTGATTGGCCTTCGAAGATATCATTCAATGACCTCCTATCATTACTTTCAGAATAGTCCGAAAGCATTTCGATTAATTGTTGAGATGAATTAACTACTAATGCCAACCGCTCTGTCATCGCTTCGCGTCCGACTTGTAACGTATATGCTATTGACTCCAAGTCAACTACGTCATTTGTCGTCTGTACGTATTCTAATAATTCTGTGGCTTTTTGTTTAAGTTGCGATTGAGTTCTAGCTGACAAAATAATAGCTACTGAAATACTAGGCTTTAGCTCAAGCTGAGGCTGTATATATTCTTGCACGACAATATGGGCATTAGAACCGCCGGCGCCAAATGACGATAGTCCTGCTATTCGTGGCAGCGCTTGTCCATCTATCTCAGGTGTTTTCCAATCAGTTAATTCTTGGTTCACCAAAAATGGAGTTTTATCAAAATCTATATGTGGGTTGAGAGTTTCCGAGTGTAAAGATGGCACTATTTTCTTGTATTTCATTTGCAATAAAATTTTTGTCAAGCCTGCTATACCCGCAGCGGACTCACAATGGCCAATATTCGACTTTGCGGAACCAATTAAGCAGCTCCCAAATTCTCTTTTCTGATTTGTTCCACCGTTGGTAAAGGCTTTGCTAAGCGCAGCGATTTCTATTGGGTCACCCAATTGAGTACCAGTACCGTGTGCTTCAATATAGCTGATACGTTGGGGATCAATTTTCGCTTGATCTAATGCTTCACTAATTACAGCTGCTTGAGCTTGCGGGTTAGGTACGGTGTATCCGTTAGTTTTTCCGCCATGATTAAGCGAGCTACCTTTAATTACCGCATAGATGAGATTACCGTCCCTCTTTGCTTCAGACAGTCTCTTTAAAACAACGACTCCAACCCCTTCTCCCGGAATATAACCGTCCCCGCCCTCTCCAAAACTCTGACAAACGCCGTTACTGGAAATGAACTGACCAGCACTTAGAATCATATATTTACTGGGACTTATACTGACATTCACGCCTCCAGCAATCCCCAAATCCGTCACACCGTACTTTAGATCTTGACACGCCAAGTGAATAGCCGTTAAAGAAGATGAACACATTGTATCTAACGTCATGCTTGGGCCGTGAAGGTTCAAAAAATACGAAACACGGTTTGCAATACTTGCGAGACTGCCCGATAAGTTATATTCCCCATACATGACTCCGGTGTAAACACCGACCTGAGCGTTTAGCCCTTCACGCGGTAACTGTAACGAAGCACGAGTGTAACCTGCGTCTTCAATAGCCATCCAACTGTGTTGTAAAAATAACCTCTCTTGGGGGTCAATATAGAATGCTTCGCGTGGTGAAATATTAAAAAATCTTGGATCAAATTCGTCGACTCCTTTAATAAAACCTCCCCATTTACTGTAATGACGACCTTCTTCTAATCGGTCGTCACTATAATAATCCTGCCATTGCCAACGATCTTTTGGTACTTCTTCAATACAGTTTTTGCCTTTCTGAAGATTTTGCCAATACTCGTCTATATTTATCGCTTGAGGGTACCTGCCGCTTAAACCCACAATTGCGATCGATTGTTCAATTTGCGAGCGTTTCTCTGACTTCACACTAGATATCAAATCACTGGTAAATTGCTGATTTGCCGAAAATCGCTGGCGTCTAACTCGTCGCGGTTTAGCGAGCGATGGAGATGGCTCGTCAGGCTGGTTTGAATTAATCGCTTTAACCTCAGAAGCTCCTGCTACTATGGTACGTTCCTCTATGCCCGGTTCAAAAAGCGAGTTCAATGTATCTTTGTGGGATTGGATAAAATACAGACTTAGATCTCGTATGGATTGATATTCAAACAAGAGTGTCTTGGATAAATTGCCAAACGTTTTTTCCAATTGGCTGGTAAAATTCATCGCCAAAATAGAATTAATTCCATATTCTTCTAGTGGTGATGCTGGATTGATTTTAGAAGGAGAAATTTTCACCAACAATGAAAACTCAGATTTAAGATAGTTCTGTGTATCTTCAAGAATCGTATTTGAATCCGGAGTATCCAACCTCGCGTTAGCCATATTCAAACTATCGGTATTATTTGATATTTGTGCTAGGTCGGCAGTTTTTTCCTGCTTACCCTCCAGTGGAGTGTCGGCTATCGTTTGCTCTCGATTATCAAGAAGGGCAGCCTTAAACTGTTCAATATCACCTTCAGCCACTAAGAATTGATCTTCGGGTAGCGCTAGACAATGACTAAATAGCGATATTCCAGTTTCACTTTTCATCGGACATAGCCCTGTAGAATAACGGAGTATTTCTAGCGCATCATCTTGGACCTGCATTCCTCCTTCTTGCCAAAGAGACCAGTTGATGGATACTGTTTTTCCAAATCGTTCGCCAGACTTTTGTAGACTATTTCTATAGGACGAGAATTGGTCCATAAATCCATTCGCGGCGGCATAATCCGCTTGACCCAAATTACCAAATACAGCGACACTTGACGAAAAAAGTACCAGAAAATCTAAATCTATTTCTCGACAAGCTTGGTCCAGGTTAACACTTCCCATTACTTTTGGTGCCAATACCTCTAAAAATTCTTGTTCGCTCTTATTTAGGATAAAGTTATCGACGTTGTAGCCGGCACAGTGCAGGATGCCGTTAAGTCCGGAAAAATCGGAATCTATGGTACTGATCAGCTTCTCGACTTGGTGCAGGTCATAAAGATCAAGCTGGCAATAACTAACTCGTCCTTTCTTTGTAGAAAGTGTGTCTAACAACTCTTGTTTAGCACTGTCTAGTTCCCCCCTCCCCGTAATAAATACTCTCGCTCGTTTGGTTTGCTGTAGAATGTATTGAGTGAATATTTGACCAACGCCACCTAGTCCTCCGGTAATTAGGTATACACCACCTTCTTTAAAGGCAACATCAGACAAATCTGATTCTAATGATTTGCTACGTTCCTCTGTCCAACGTAAAACACTTCTTTGCGCACCGTCATATCTCACTATTCCGTCCATTGACTGAACTTTTTCGGCCTCAAGAATTGTACAAAGCCTGTCTACACTTACTGACGAATTCACGACAATAATTTGCCCAGTAAAACTAGAATTCTCTAGGGCTGCTGTTTTCAACAATCCTGTAAGGCCTAGTAGTAAAGAGTCACCTTGTTCATCGGCAATAACAATTTGAAAAAAGTTGTTTTGTTTAGACTTTTCTTCTATAACAATTTTCAATTTGCGAAATACAGTAAGTGCTGCGTCTTGAAAGCTCTTGACTAGACTTTGGCTATTATTATTCAAAGATGAACCACTAACCGGCCACAACTTCTGTAAAATTTCTTCAGGTAGGACGCTGATAGAGGTGCTAATCAGAATGTGCGTTTGGTAAGAAGCCTGAATCTCATTAGGAACTGTCGCGAAGTTTTTCTCCTCGTTCCATTGATAGGTTGCGACTAAACTATTGGTTTTATTTTCATTAATTTTTTTAACCTCAGCCGGAGGCGTCAGCTCACGGGTACTAAACCCTCTCAATTGAACGCAGACGACACCACTTTGGTCGAATAAGTCAATATCCAATTTGGTCACGTTATCCTGTACCGATGAATCATCAGAATAGCGCACCCAGACATACATGCGATCGTTTAATCGATTAAATAATCTTAGCGACTCCAAAGCAAAAGGAACAGATGCTTGATAAGTACCGTCATGTAGGTCTTCCACGAGCCCTAAAGTAGACTGAAGTGCGCTGTCTAGAATACTCGGATTTAATTGATAGCTGGCTTTTTCTCCCTGAACGACGTCGGGTAGTTTTACCAGCGCAAGCAATTGATTTTTACCTTTAAAGACTTCTTCGATTCCTCTGTGCGCTGGGCCGTAGTGTAACCCCATATTTGCAAAGGCTGAATAGAAGTCTGATGCAGGTAAACTTTTCGGATTCATTTGATTTTTTAATTTTAGAATGTCACAAATTTCTGAATCACTTTCCGGAACGTAAATCGCTTGTCCTTGGCAATGGATAATATCTTGCCCTTCTCGTTCACTAAATATTTCATAATCAATTTGTTCGACAGCTTTTTCTCCGTCGACCAATAAAGCAATATCGACTTGTTTTTTATCTTTTACAATAATTGGAAAGGCCCAGATAATATTGCGCAACTCAATCACGCCCATCTTTTCCTCGTCAGGTAATGCATCTTCTATCGCCGCAAGCGCCATTTCCAAATACGCTACACCGGGCAGTATTTTCTGTTTCGTATTTTTATCATTCGATTCCTGAACGATTGTTACTTGGTGATCATTGAGAAAAAACTCATTTCCGTCAAAAGTAGAGCTATATTTCTGCTCGTTCAGATCAGACGTATTTTTATGCAACAATGGATGAATAATACTCGTAGATGCACTAGAGCCTTTATTATTAGTAAATTCCTCCACAAGAGACAAAGCATTGGCTTTAGACAGTCTTTTACTCTTTAGTTCCTTGACTACATATTCTATAAAATCAATCATTGTTGAATTCTCTACCTTGTTTGATACAATATTTTTCTCGAACGAATAGTGAACGAGATGGGTATGAGTGTAAAAATCAGTTTTATTAGTAACCTTTCGAAAAAGGCTCAACTAAACTAACTAAGTTACGCGAGTTCTTTTAGTTTTTTTATTGCTCGATCAGTTTCTATTGTTCCGTTATCAACTTGTTCAAAAATCTCTCTAATTGAATCAAAGTTTCCCGTTGACTGAAGTGACGGCTTTTCTTTAAAGGCTTCAGAAGCCCCTTCAACCCAACATCGTTCTCTCAAGAAGGGGTAAGTCGGCAGGGTTATTCGCTGAGGCAATTGTTCAGCTGGTTTAACATCAGTGCGTTGATGGGCTAATACTGAGGCATTGCCACCCATTAAAGTGCTGTTTTTGAACTGGTCGCCTAAGTCAACCTTTTTCTTGTGCAACAATGGGTGCATTTTACGATTTACTGAGTCTTGACTAGAAACTAACTCTTCTTGCTGAGGCGTTTCAAGCCAATATCTTTCTTGCTCGAACGGATAGTTGGGCAAGACCATACGCTTCGGTTTCATTTTTTCGTAAAGTGCAGCCCAATCAAAAGCGAGGCCTTTAGTCCATACTTTAACGATTTTTGTGAGGTTTCTTTGAGCTACCCAGTTAGAAATTAGCGCGTCTCTAACTTCAGTATCTTGGCTTATGATATTGAGTCCTTCTTTGTTTCGTTTAACCTGCCCAGTATAGAGATCAGTAATTCTTGCAGAATTATCTTCTACATATAGTTGAAGCTTTTCAACTAACTCCTCAATATCCGAAACAATTACAACTAACCTAGATTCCATAGCTTCTCTACCCGTCTGCAAAGTAAATGCGAGTTCATTCAAGTCTAGGTCGGTCTTCGTATTTTGTAAAAAGACGACTAGATCAAGTGCTTTTTGCTTTAGTCGTCCTTGTGTTTTTGCCGATAAAGGAATAGCCATCAGAGAATTGTCAGATGTATTAGCAACCTGTTTGTTAATTGCATTGGGCGCTTTGTATTCAGCCAGTACCATGTGTGCATTAGTTCCACTAAAACCGAAAGAGCTAATTGCTGCTTGGCGCACTTTGTGCTCCTGTACATTCCAAATTTTCAATTTTTCGCTGATATAAAATGGACTATTCTCAAGACTAATATGCTGGTTCAGTTTCTCGTAATTAATCGTGGGAGGCAATTGTTTATGCTTAAACGCGAGAATCAATTTGATTACTCCTGCGATACCTGCGGCCGTTAGACAATGCCCAATATTGCTTTTTACCGAACCTAAGGCGCAATAGTTTTGGTTATCCGTATATTTTTTAAATGCATTTTTAAGCCCTTCGATTTCGATCGGGTCACCCAGCTTTGTTCCTGTTCCATGTGCCTCAATTAATTGCAGGTCCGCTGGATCTATTTGAAAATTGTCATAGACATCTTGTTCCAATCGAGCCTGGGATTCTGCGTTGGGAGCGGTAATACCATTGGTTTTACCATCTTGATTGATTCCCCATCCTCTAATTACACCCTGGATAATATCGTTATCTTTCTCAGCATCGGCCAATCGTTTAAGAAATACGACACCGACACCTTCTCCAGCTACAAAACCATTCGCTCGCTGGTCGAAACTGAAACAACGTCCGTCTGTAGATAACATGCCTGATTGCGATGTTTTTATCAGCATATCAGAGCGTGACATTACATAAACGCCACCAGCCAGTACTAGATCACTACTAGCGGAATTAAGACTTTCGCAACCATTTGCAATTGCTACTAATGAAGAGGAACAAGCAGTGTCTATTGATATACAAGGACCTTGTAGATTTAGGAAATAGGAAATTCGTGCTGCTAATATCGAGGTGGCACCACCGGTAAAGCCTTGCGCACTGATTTGTTGCTCCCTTGAAATAAGGTTATAATCTCCGGCAGCACACCCTACAAAAACACCGCATTTCGTACCAGAAAGCTCCTTCGCATTGTATCCCGCATTTTCAATGCTATGCCAACACGACTGTAAAAATAGACGCTGTTGTGGATCCATCGTTTCGGCTTCAGTCGGCGAAATTGTAAAAAACAGTGGGTCGAATTTATCATACTCATCTAAAGCGCCAATCCACTTACTATTAGTCTTTCCGGCTAAAGGTTCACCGGCTTGAAAAATTTCGTCTATATCCCAGCGAGATAAAGGAACTTCACTAATGCAGTTTTTCCCGTTCGAGATATTCTTCCAATATTGATCAAGGTTGCTGGCTTGTGGAAACTGCCCGGCCATGCCTATTATTGCTACTGGTTGATCGTGACGCCTTCCCACATTGGAAGCCACAAGTCTAGATTTCTTTGTACGCAATGATATTAGCTTTGACCGATTGGATTGGTTAGCCGTAAGCTTGTTATCAATTGAATCTGTGTTTGATCCTCCACCATCAACAAATAATTGTCCTGAAGAATCAATATCTGTTGTTGGGATTGGCGAGCTGGCCGCCATTCGCTGTATTTCATTAAAAAGATAGCTGCTAAATTCTGCTAGGGTAGGATAGCTATATATTTTTGTTGCTTCTAACGATAAATCGTAAATTTGATTGATATTTCTAACCAAAGTCACTCCGGTAATAGAATCTAGTCCTAGATCTATGAATTGGGCGTCCTCGTCAATATCGATTTCTTCAAGATGTAATTCTTGGGCTAGCCGATCTTTAAGAAAGTTTGAAACATCACTATGTGAAGGACTATCTTGCTGAGAAATTTTATCCGAAATGCTATTGGCCGAAACTTTAATGCCCTGTTCCACAGGCTTATTTTCATGCACTGACGTAATCAGTTCTGATGTGATGCTTCTCTGCCCCTCACTTTCCTTTAAAACCAACCGACTAAACTCTTGCAACGTCGGATAACTGTAAACCTTGGTTGCATCCAGAGACAGTTGATATCGTTGATTGATTTTCTTGACCCACGTTACTCCAGTAATTGAATCCAAACCAAGCTCGATAAATTGCACGTTTTCATCGAAATCCTCGCCCACTAAATGCAACTCTTCCGCCAATAATTGTTTGATAACTTCCATAACCTCAGAAAGGTTCATTATTTGCCTAGGTTCGCTTTTATTTGAAGTCTTTACTGCCTCACCACTAGAACTTCCTTCTAGCCGTGGCTGCTGGTCTTCTATCATGAAATTATCGTTTATATTTTTCAGGGTCTCCGCCTGGCCGACAAAAGTTTTCTGATGCATCGAAACTTCTTCTCTGAGTGCATTATCTAATGAACTTTTCGAACCTTTGGTCCACAGTCTTTTAACAGCGACTAAGCTTGCCCGGCTCGCACGAGCTACTCGTGAAGCTAACTCTAATGCTTCATTCCCTATGTTACGTCGCGAAGCAAATAAATTACTTGGCAATCTCTTTTGTAATTTGGTACCAAGAATTTCATCTGCAACAAACAAACTTTCCCTAGCCACGTCAAAACCTAATTTTTTGGGCAGTATATAGGTCGCGCCAGCACCAGGAGTAAAGCCATAATTCATATAAGGGCTGATGAATTGGCTTTCCTCGCTAAAAATGGCAATATCAGCAAACAGACCTAATGTTAAGCCAGCTCCTATTGCATGACCATTAAATGCAGAGATAACTGGGAGCCTGCAATCCATTGCTAAATGAAATGCTTTTGTTTCGGTAAATTTTATTTGTCCTTTCTGAATCGCCAATAGACTTTCTTTTGTACCACCAGACGAAAAGTAGTTACCATAACCTGTTAAAACGACTACTTTGCAATCGCTCGAGTGTTCTACGTGTCCAAAAACTTCAGTTAGTCCTTCGACTAACTCATCGGTAAATGTATTCTTTGCTTGTTGATCCTCCATTGCAATAAGTAGCACACCATCTGGGTACAGCTTCGCACTAACAACTTTCGAGTCTAGGTTAATAGTTTTCGGAACACTCTCATCTTGTTCAATCTGGATTCCCTTATACTCAGAAGTAACTTCGTCAATTGGTTCGATATTGAACTTGCTCAATTCTTTACTGTGTTGTTGAAGTTGATTCAAATAGCTAGTATCAGGTATTTTCGTCCACATTAATGCGACTTCCAAGGCTCGTTTGACCACCTGTTGTTTATCAACCACTAATGAAGTAGGTTGCAATTTTTTGAGTGCTTCTCCGGTATACTTCTTAGCTTCGAAAAGTATTCTTTTAGTCGCCATAGAACCAAAATTACATTCAAATGCGTAACTAGCTTGCAACATCATTGAATCAGAACTAAGTAATTCTGCTAGCGAGTAACTACCTTTATTACTATAAACACAAATACTGAAAAATTGAGCCACCCACCAAGCCAAACCATTCGCGTTGTTTTCAAATGCAACGATAACAGGTACCTCAAAACTCAAAACACATTGTAAGAGTTGTTCAACTTCATCGCTTTTCGAGTTTACGGATTTTAACGGTAAAAACTCAGTATTGTTGCTCCGTAAAATAACTACTTTAGGTTTTAGAGAAGTCTTCTTATTGATTAGTACTCGCGTGAAGTCGTTTACTAATTCAGTAATTGTGAGTTGCTTTTTAGCTCTTTTAATTTCTACGATGAGTATACCGTCAGTCGAAGTATCTAGAGATAACAATGGTGCGGACATCGCCAGTTTTTTAACTGATGTTCCTGATAGTGGGGTAGGTCGGCTTGAGTTAACCTCATCCATTTCAGATAAACTCTCAGCGATTTTATTCATGTCAGACGCTAAGTGACTTTTCAGTAAGCTTAACGCTCGTTCAGGTTTACTCGATAGCCTTTCTGCAAGATATTTTGCTACGACTGGCACCTGTTGTTTGTCGACGATAGGACAGGACCATCCTGAATTCCTTAGTTGTACGCCATTGAATTCGTTTAGCAAATACAGCAAATGATTTGATTGAACTCGGCCAAAACGTTGTTCAAATAGAGCCATTTCATTTGCAGTTGGGTAAGTTGATGTTTCGTAATTAGTAAATTGATAGTGACTTTCTTCCCCACAAATCATAAAGTCCGAGATTGCACCAATCAACAAACCAATCCCGCTAGCGTTTCCTTGCATAACGGCAATTACCGGAACGGGAAATGACGCAATAGCTTTTAGCAGACCATGATTAACCGCCAAATTAATCTGCTCTCGACCGCCACGGATGAATTCATCTTGAGTTCCTGTAATGAGTAACACTTTAACTTGCTGTTGTCTTTCTAGAGCGTCAAGCGCATTTACAAAATCACTTATGCCATTGTTAGACAACTTATTCTTATTTAGCGCGTCATCAATTTGAAGGGAGAAAACGCCATCGTTTAACTGATAGAGATTGACACAACCCGAAGGCGTTTGATTATCAAATTCAGCCTCGTCCTTCACATTAAGATGAACTCGCGGTTTGTCGCTGTTCCTCGTCAAGCGTTCCGAAACTTCATTAACTAATTTTAATGGTTGTTTAAGTGCGATGCCCTGCGGTTTCGTTTGAGCTATATGTTTCGCCACTGAGTGGTTTTTCAACAGAATTTTTATCGGATTTGTATTGCTAGATAGTCCCGTTTCAGTGGCTTGGTTGTTTGCGTCGTGTACAAAAGCTTGCTCAGAATGTTTGGCCATTGATTCTTTGATTATCACTGACGATTTTTCAGAAACTACTGGTGATAAACATACCCCCTTCATTTGCACACATATCTCACTGGAATGGTTAATTAGTTGCACATCAACACTAATTTGTTCCTTATCTGAAGGTGTTGTATTTGAGTAACTAATCAAGGCAAACATTGTTTCTTCACACTGCTCAAGAACTCGAAACGAATCGATAGAGTCAACCGACATTGATCGACCAACATAACTTTGATTTAATAACCGCAACGAAGACATTAATGCCCAGTCAATTATTCTAAAGTTAATCATCGAAGCCGTGCTTTCATTAGTTTTAGCAAGCTGTATTTCAGCTAACACCTTTCGTTCCGTTATATATAGCGAAACTAAGCTGTCTGCTTCAATTAAACTATCGATGGGCTTCATTTTGGACTTAAGCTTATCAAGATTGATGCTTTCTATATCTTCGTCAGCCACAAGATTCGCGCGTCCTTGACAGAGAACGTCATCAGTTACGTGTGTTTTGGTAAAAAATTCAAAATCTACTCTCGATTTCCCTTGCTCAAATAGAACTATCGATACTGAACGTTTCTCACTAATAGAAGCGTCCTCGCCCCATATTATATCGACCAATTCGACAGCTTGCGGTGTCTCATTAGCGCTAAGTACTTGGCCAAATAATACCTCAAGCATTTCTAAGTAGATCGCTTTTGGTAAAACCTTAATATTGTCTAGATTCTTTTCGAGAAAGAGCTCTTTACCACTAAACTCTGTGATAAAACTGACTTGTTCGAAATTAGAGATGTTTCGATGGATCAACGGATGAATTATTGCTGATTGACGAGCGAGCGAAAGCGGATTGTAAGGTGCTTCAGCAGGCTCAAGCCAATATTTGCCTTTCGAAAACGGGTAGGTCGGTAGGCTGACGAATAGAGGCCTTTGGTTAGCATAAAGTTTTGACCAGTCAACATCCAGACCTTTGCACCATAACTCTAACAGTTTCCGATATTGACCCGTGGAAAACCACTTGTCTACAGTTAAACGTAAATCAGCATCCACGCTAAATATCGAGAGAGTATCGCCATGTGTTCTCGCTTGTCCAAGGAAGACATTATCTAGACTATCACTCTTAGCAATTATGCCGTCTAGCTTTTCAATTAGCTGCTCAACACTATTGGTCAATATACCTATTCGTTCATTCATGGACTCGCGACCAACTTGCAAGGTATATGCGACCGAATCAATTCTCAGGTCAGCAATATTACCCTTAAGGTAATCACGCAGCTGAATAGCCTTTAGTTCAAGCTGACGCGGGTTTTTGGCTGAGAGAGGCACTATGTATGATTTTTTAAAATTAGACATTGATGTATTTTTTTCGTCGGCAAAAGTATTGACGAACTCTTCAACAATTAGATGCGCGTTAGAGCCGCCGGCACCAAATGAGGAAATACCGGCAATTCTTGGTTGAGCGTGACCATTAATCACCGGTCGATGCCATTCTTTCAGTTCTTGATTGACTATAAAAGGAGTCGTATCGAAGTCAATGTGCTGGTTCAATTTTTCGGAGTGTAGCGAAGGTACAACCTTTTTGTGCTTCATTTGCAGCAAAACTTTAGTTAATCCGGCAATACCTGCTGCTGATTCACAATGTCCAATATTTGATTTCGCGGAACCTAGCAAACAAAAACCATTATTGCCAACGTCAATCTGATTAGAATCACCTTCTAAGCGAACAGTGAAGGCTTTGGTCAAGGCGGCTATTTCAATTGGATCACCTAACTTGGTTCCCGTGCCATGTGCTTCTATATAGCTAATATGCCTTGGGTTGATATTTGCTTCTCTTATTGCCCGACCAATCGCGTTCGACTGGGCTTTGGGATTAGGTACACTAAATCCATTGGTTTTTCCGCCATGATTAATCCCACTTCCTTTTATGACGCCATAAATATGCCGATTCTCAGCTACAGCGTCAGACAATCTCTGCAGAATAACGACACCAACGCCTTCACCTGGAATGTAGCCATCCCCCCCCTCGCCGAAACTCTGGCAGTTTCCAGAACTCGAAATGAACTGTGCGTCACTTAGCATTAAATATTTGCCCGGGTGGACACTTATATTTACTCCTCCTGCAATGGCTAAATCAGTTCTCCCCTGTTTGAGATCCTGACAAGCCAAATGAATTGCAGTCAACGAGGAAGAACACATAGTATCAAGCGTGATACTTGGGCCGTGTAGATTTAAAAAATAGGAGACTCGATTTGCAATACTCGCAAGGCTACCCGACAGATTATATTCGCCATACATAACTCCTACATAGACACCAACTTGACCACTTGCATCATCACTGTGAGGGATTTGTAAGCTATTATGGGTAAAGCCTGAATCTTCAACGGCATTCCATGCGTGCTGTAAGAATAGTCGTTCTTGGGGGTCAATCGTTTTTGCTTCTTTTGGCGAAATATTGAAAAACAAAGGGTCAAACTGATCCACACCTTCAATAAACCCCCCCCATTTACTGAAATGTTTACCTTGCTGGGAACGATCTTCAGTATAGAATTCTTTCCAATCCCATCTCGATTCAGGAACCTCAACAATGCAGTCCTTACCCTCGCTAAGATTATTCCAAAATTGCTCTAAATCACGAGCTTCCGGGTAACGACCGCTAAGGCCTACAATCGCAATTGAATCCTCTTTTTCTTTCTGTTGCATAGAAACACGACTAGTTTTTGTTTGGGGTGTTATAACGTTTATTCCATTTTTCCGCTTCAATCCCACATCAGCATTCACATAGGGCCTTTCCACTCGATTGTTTGACGTGTTTATGCTTTCGCTTTTAGCGTTGGAAACTATTTTGTCACAACTGCCGCTGTTTTCTAGTTCAAACATTTCATTCAATTTAGATGTAAAAGTTTTAATGAAATACTTCGCTAATTCAGCAATAGTTTGATATTCAAAAAACAATGTCTTAGGCAGTGAACCAAGGTCTTTTTCTAGCTGGTTGGTCAAATTAATGGCCATGATGGAGTCAATACCATATTTCTCTAACTGTGCTCTAGGGTCAATTTTGTGCACAGGCAATTTTAAGAATGTCGATAACTGTTTACATAAATGCTCTTGAGTTAATTCTTCAAGCAGAATCGACGCGGTATCTGATCTATCTTGATTTAGTGTCGTCTGTTGGGTATTCCGAGGTTTTGTATTAATTAGAACTTCTGTTTGTCTTTCTAGAAGCGATTTATTGCTATTGAGCTGTTTAGCAACTAGTGAATGACGTATTTTACTTAACTCCCCTTCCATTACTATCATCTGACTAGGATGTATCACCAAAGACTGGTAAAAAGCTTGCATACCCGATTCGTTTTGCATTGGCTTAACGCCCATGGTCCTTTGCAACGATTCACTAGCGGTCGTCTCAATTTTCATACCACCTTCTTGCCAGAGAGGCCAATTAATCGACAGAGTAATTCCATGCCGTTCGTTTTCTGTGACTAATTGGTTTCGATAAAAAGCGAACTCATCCATAAAACCATTTGCCGTCGAATAATCGGCTTGACCTAGGTTACCAAACCATGACGCAACAGAAGAGAAAAGTACGAAAAAATCAAGCTCTATATGATTACTCGCTAGATCTAAATAGTAAGTTCCACTCACTTTAGGCGTTAAAACGTCAACAAACTCCTTGCTCGACTTCTTGATAATAAAATTGTCGGAATTCATACCTGCAGAATGAATAATACCGTTAAGTTGTTGGTGATCCTTTGTAATTCTAGCGACTAGAGTCTCAACCTGTTTAAAACTAGTGATATCAAGTTCGCGGTATTCTACTCTGTTTTTATTAATGACACTTTGTGACATCTGCTGGATGGTCGCACCAATTTCTGCAGAGTATTTCGAACGTCCTGTTAGAATAACCGTCGATTTCGCCGTTTTCGCTAGAATATCCTTTGCAAATAATTGACCTAATGCACCTAAACCACCAGTAATTAAATAAACGCCACTTTCTTTGTAGGGACTGTGACCTTCAAATAGCCGAGAGCCATTAATCGCTAGCAAATTTACTTCTTGACAGGCCTTAACGTATCGGCAAGCAGAATCATATTTAATTAAAGAATTGTCCCAATTAGTTTTTTCTATAATCAACCTTTTAGCTAGGACCTCGACTGATGTAGTATCTACCGCAATAATTTGGCCTTCGATATGTAGATTTTCTAGAGCGGCGGTTTTCAACAAACCAGACAAACCAGACAATATAGTTCCTTGTGGATTATTGCCAATAACCAATTGTATATTTATTCTATTTTGTGGCTTTCGCTTGAGTATCGATTGAATTTTTTTGAATACTGATTGAGAGATTTCGAGATAGATTTCTGCCAAATTCTTATTCTTAGTTAAAATTTGTTCGCAGGAACTTGATGGAATGATTCTATTCAATTCTTGAATATTGAAATTTGGCAGATCACATAATACGATATGATATTCCGAATCGTCGTTTTTAGTTTCTTTTACTGATAGATTTGTAGTCTTCACCCACTCAATTTTTGCCAGGACTGAACTAAACACACTAGCTTTTGAATTCTGCTTTATCGCTTTAATCTTAATCAGCGCCTCCTGTTGGGAGAGCTCGCCATTGGACAACGCTTGATATATTTCATTTAAATTATTCATTTTCGTCTACCCCAATTCTACTGCTTCATCAACAGAAATTTCTTTATCCAAAAGCTGCTCAATAATCTTTGCATAATATGCGTCGTCAAATTGAGCTAGCTGATCATTTTCTTGTCTATCTAAATTGTCGTTATTGGCGTCTAAACCAGACTGTAATTTATACTTCGCAACCTCCATTACACGAGTCGAAAACCCTTGCATTTGTACACAGACGTTACCCTGCAAATCACACAAATCGATATCTATCCTTTCAATATTGTCGCCTGGCTGACTGTCAGGAGAATATCGAACCCAAACGAACATCTCTTTACTACACTCAGAAATAATTCGCAGGGTGTCTAATGCAAATGGAATGGATGGTTTACCACCAAGTTGCTCTGAGTCTGTGTGTAGACCTATAGAAGTCTGCAGCGCACTATCCATTAAACTTGGATGTAGACGATAGTCACTAAAACTTGAATCGACAACTGACGGCAATCGTAATTCAGCTAATACTTGACGTTCACCTTGGTAAATCTTCGTTACGCATTGATGAGCTGGCCCGTAGTTTAAACCGGTTTGAAGAAAAGTCTCATATAGCTTTTCCGCTTCAATCGTCGCGCGATTCATTCGTAACTTAAGTTGACTTATATCAAGCGGCTCAGGTGTTACTTTTTTAGTAAACACCGCTTGACCTTGACAGTGGATAACACGCTCATTTTCATTTAGCTCATTTTGTGGCTTCTTAGTTGCTCCATCTTGGTGAACTAAATTTTCAACCTGACTGTAAATTTCGTAATCAATCACGTTTTCGTCATTTGGCGATATAGCAATACCTATTTGGGTTTCTTGATCTACAATAACGGGTTGCACCCAAACTGTATGATGTAATTCTAGGCTCATCAATTCTGACCCGTCTGGGGTCGCATTTTCAATTGCCGCTCTAGCGATTTCCAAGTAGGCAACACCCGGTAGAATTTTTTCAAACGTGGGTAGCTTCGAATAAACATTCTCTATTTCGCTATCTTGTGGTGAGGATGTATTCAAAAGTACTTGGTGGTCCTTCAAGAAAAACTCCTCTCCACTAAAGTTTGATAGGTAGCTTTGTTGTCTAAGATCAGACGTATTAATCTGCAGCAAAGGGTGAATAAATAGGTCTGGCGAAGGAACGGACGTTGCCGGACCGTGACCACTTGATAAAAGAAACTCCGATTCGATCCAATATCTCTCTTTTGCAAATGGATAAACGGGTAAGTTAATTCGTAGCGGTTTATTTTCTGGGTAGAGTTTTTGCCAGTTCCAGTCAACTCCTTTAATCCAGAGAGCAGTCAATTTTGATAGTTTATTGTCCGATATCAACTTGTCAACAATAGCATCCTCGACGTCTTTATCTTGTCCAATAATGCCCATTCCGTCACTACTGTTGCTGATTTTTCCTCGATATAAATTAGATTCCCCATGCTTCTCGGTTCCTTCCGGTAGCTTTAGATAAGCTTCAATCTTGTCGACTAATTGATCAACACTATTGACTAACACTGCGAACCGCTCCTCCATTGCTTCTCGACCCACCTGCAAAGTGTAAGCGAGATCGGCAAGTTCAACTTTATCTTGACGACGAAGGTAATCGAGTAAATCAGCAGCCTTTTGCTGTAATTGTTCACTCGTTTTAGCTGACAACGGAATTATCGAGCCATGTTCTTGAGTGATCGACACCGCTACTCGACCGTCGGTTGCCGATGACTCATATTCAGAAATCACGATATGAGCATTGGTACCACTGAACCCAAATGAACTAATCGCTGCCTGGCGCTTTTCATTTTCAAGCACCTCCCACGGTCTTAGTTTGTCGCTGATAAAAAACGGGCTATTCTCCAATGAAATGTGTTCATTCAAGTTTTGATAGTTGATCGTTGGCGGCAAAGTTTTGTATTTCAGCGAAAAGATTAGTTTTATGAAACCGGCTACGCCTGCTGCTGTAACGCAATGACCTATATTGCTTTTTACAGATCCCAAAGCGCAGTAATTAGTTCTACCCGTGAATTTTTTGAATGTGTCCTTCAACCCTTCTATTTCAATAGGGTCGCCAAGTTTAGTTCCGGTTCCATGTGCTTCTATTAATTGAATACAAGCAGGGTCAATATCGAATTGTTGGTATATATCTTGTTGTAATCTGGTCTGTGATACGGGATTAGGCGCGGTAATTCCATTTGTTTTTCCGTCTTGATTCACTCCCCAGCCCTGCACTACACCCTGGATTATGTCTCGATCTTTTTCTGCATCTGCTAGCCGTTTTAACATCACGACTCCAACTCCCTCACCCGCAACAAAACCATTAGCGCGCTGATCAAAGGCAAAGCACTTACCATCATTCGACAGCATTCCAGACTGTGCAGTTTTGACCAGTAGTGAAGGCCCAGACATCACATGTACTCCGCCAGCTAAAACAGTATCACTCGCTCCAGTATTTAAACTATCGCAAGCGTTTGCGATGGCAACGAGTGATGAAGAACAAGCAGTTTCTATTGATATACATGGCCCCTGTAAATTTAGAAAGTACGAAATTCTAGCTGCCAATATCGATATAGAATTCCCAGTAAAACCTTGCGCACTCAACAGCTGTTCTTTGGAGAATAAATTATAGTCACCGATTGAACAACCGACAAAAACCCCGCATTTACTACCTGATAGAGTACGCGGGTTATAACCGGCGTTTTCTATGCAATGCCAACTAGCTTGCAAGAACAATCGTTGTTGCGGATCCATAAATTCTGCTTCAGCGGGGGATATGTTAAAAAACAATGGGTCGAATAAATCATATTCTTCAATCGCTCCCATCCATTTACTGTTGGTTTTTCCAGTAGTGGGTATGCCTTGTTGATAAAAATCATCAACATTCCAGCGTTGTTTAGATATTTCGCTAATACAGTTTTTACCTTGCTTAATATTCTCCCAAAACTCATCAATATTTTTCGCTTGAGGAAATTGCCCAGCCAATCCTATTACAGCAATTGGTTCGTGTTCAAATTTTCCAGTCTTGTGTGTTCTCGTCGTTAACTTCCGGTTCTTTCTCCAGGACTTAAGGGATTTAAATGAAGAACTTGTTATTACTGACGTCTTAGGCAACACAACTGTTTGGGAAGATGCCTTCGAGATTTTGTCTGCTTCATCTAACTCAACACCTAACATTGAATTCGGCAATTTACCGACCTCAGATGCAACGTAATGGGAAAACTCTTGCAAAGTCGGAAAGCTATACACTTTAGTCGCTTCAACAGTGAGCTGATACTTGTCGTTGATCTTTCGCACCCAAGTAACACCAGTAATGGAGTCAAGTCCTAAGTCTATAAATTGAGCGCTAGCATCAATTTCGTCAATTTCCATATGTAACTCTTGTGCCAATAGATTCGCTAAGCTTTCTAAGATTAAAGACACCGTCGTAGAGTCACCGTTTGTTTGGTGATTACTCATCGATTCTTTTTGTTCTTGAGCTTCAGTTTGTGATGATTCAATGGCTTCATCTGAGATCAAGTGATCTAAATTCTGACCTTGTTGGTTAACTTCGCCACTTACGTACTCACCAAACTCGGCCAACGTAGGATAGCTATATACTTTTGTTGCTTCAATCGACAACTTAAATTCCTCGTTGATTTTACGTACCCAAGTAACACCAGTAATAGAATCTAAACCTAAATCGATAAATTGCGCCTGTTCATCAAACTCTTCTATCTCCATATGTAGCTCTTGCGCTAAGTATTTTTTCAATAACCCCGTCACCACCGAGGAACTAGCGCTTGGTGCAGAGCTAAGCTTGCTGACGATGTTCGCAGCTTTTGAAACAGATAATTTTTTTGGATTCACACGCTGACGTTCGATATTGTGTATATCGGCTTGGTCCACTTTGGTATTAGAACTAATAACATTATTGACATGTATTGAAAACTCTTTAAGCGTTGGATGGCTATAAACCTTGGTCGCTTCAATCGCCAATTTAAAATTCTCATTAATTTTTCTTACCCAAGTAACGCCTGTTATAGAATCTAAACCCAAGTCAATAAACTGTTCTTCAGCATCAATTTCGTCTAATGCTAGATGTAACTCATCTGCTAAATATTGCTTTAGTACTTCAATGACATCAGAGAGTTCTGCAACACTTTCACTTGGGCTTGAGCTTGATTCCATTGTAGCGATATCTAATTGAGAAGAGGATAAGCTAACGTTTTTCGTGGTGGAGCTTGTGAAGTTGTTGTGATCCGTGCCAAATTTTCTCTCTATACTATCAAGTGCGTCAGCTCTACCTACAAATGTTATTTCATGCATTTCGAGCTCTAATCGATAAGTTTCCGGCAATCGCTCATTCAAATGAGCCGCCAATAATTGTTTTATTCTGGTTAGGCGTTCAACAGAGTTTATTGCGATCTGTTTAGCTAACGACATTGCAGCTGAAAAGATTTCTTTTCTAGGCAATACGGGCGTTGATAAACCTCGTTTTTGTAACTCACTGCCCGAGATAGGTGTCGCTGTAAGTAAATTTTCTCTTGCTATGTCGTATCCAAGTTTATCAGTTAGTACTAACGTAGATCCTGCTCCTGGAGTAAAGCCATAATTGACATAGGGACTTAGGAATTTGCTTTCATTACTAAACAACACGAAATCTGCGAACATGCCCATTGACCAGCCGGCTCCAATTGCGTGACCTTGCATGGCGGCAATGACAGGCACTTTGCAAGATAGTGCGGCATGATAAGTTTCAATATCGGTAAATTTTGCGTTGCCTTCATGTATCGCTATCAATGCGTCTTTAGTACCTCCAGAAGCAAAATAGTTTTCGTAGCCAGTTAAGATAACCGCCTTGTAATTGGCAAACTCTTCAACGTGCTGATACGCTTTTTGCATGCCATCAACAAATTGAGTTGAGAACATGTTCTTCGCTTGTTTATCCTGCATACTAATAACAAGGATACCATCTGGATATGCGGTTAGTTGAATAACATCTGAGTCGATATCTACTGGTGTCGGGTCATTGATATAGCTCACCGATGATAACTTTGGTTTAGTCAGTGATTTCGGTAATTGCCTTAGCTGCTTATTAATAAACAATGCCTTCGATTTTTTTAGTTCAATTAATTTTTCTATATCCGAATCAGCCCAACGTTTCGCGGACTGCATTGCGAATTCACGTACGTTATCCTTGTCGGTTACCTGAATTGTGGCGAGCTGTTTTTTCAGTTCCTCACCACTCGCTCTTAGACCAGTCAATAGTAGGCGCTTTGTAAATTCTTGACCAAGGCGCTCACTAAAAATAACCACTGCATTCTGGTCGAGCCTTTCACCGAGCGTTACATCACTTAACGAATAAGTGCCTTGTTTACTAAGAATACATAGATCGCAAAACTGACATAATATCCAAGCAATATCATGAGCGTCACATTCAATAGCACCGACAACCATAGCATCAAGTCCGAGCAACAGATCTCTAAGTTCAGAAAATGTTTTATACGATAGGTTTTCTTTATGACTGGGGATGAAATTATCATATTCACTTTGAAGTACTACAACTTTAATACCTGGGTCCAGATTGATATGCCTGAGCAGAGATATCAAGTCAATAAAAACGGCCTCTTTGGATACATTACTTCTAGAGGTGCTTATAGTTATTTCCAACACGTTGTTGCCGTGAATTTCCAGTCGAAGGTTAGCAAACGAAGGCAATGTCGTAACTCTTTGTGTGTGGTCCGTAGCAACCAATTTTTTTGAGAGTTTATCTTCAGTTAACTGATATGCATATTTTCGAATATGTCGAGCAAGATGTTTCTTTAATAAAGTCAACACAGCCCGTGGTTTAGTCGATAGGTCTGACGCCAATTTTTGCGAAAACATCATAACCTCAGATTTACGCAACACAGGAATACTCCAACCTAGTTCAGCAATCTTGCCGCCAGAGAGTGAACCGGCGGAAATGAAGTTTTCAGTTTGTCTTACTCCAAATCGTTCTTTCAATAGATTGTACTCTGCGACGCTAGGATAATCATTTTGATGATTGTCAGAATAGCTATAGGTGGCCTCTTCGCTAGCGACCAGAAAATCACAAAGCGCGCTTAACACAAAACCTGCACCGTTGGCATTACCAGCCATACATGCAATCGTTGGGTAAGGAAAATCCACGATGTTTTGATACAACCCTTGTTTTACCGCAAGACCGATCTCTTTGTCGTTTCCAACAAGAAAACAATTATTACTACCATAAAAAATCACAGCCTTAACCAATGATGAGCCTCTTAAAAATTCGAGCGCTGTATTCAATTCATCAATAGCTTGTTCAGATAAGCGGGTTATTTCTGCAGCTGAACCTAGCTGCATTTTATAAATACCATCACCGCAATCATATAGACGGACTGTTGGCGTTGATTTGATTTCCAACGGTAGATCTATATTTGATCGACTTAAACTAATAGTTGGTTTAGTCATATTGGCCTGGCGAGAGTTTTTCATCTCATTTTTTGAAGCCGCTTGTAATGTTATTGCAAGGGGCTTATCGCGATGTAAACCATTTGGAATTTGCAAGTCTGACTCAACCGCACCACTAGAGCTGGCAGCTAGAGACTTATTATTTTTAAGGAAATTAACCTGTTTTGGGCGCGACATTTCAGGTTTTTTTGATTCTGGCGTAGGGCGTACTGTTTTGCTTTCTTTTAACCGTGACTCATAAACTTCAGACTCTAATGCCACCAATTGATAGTGTACCCCACGTAATTGAATACACGTATTGCCTACATCGTCACAAAGATCAATGTCGACTTGATAGCTATTATTTCGCGATTCAACGCTATTAGAAGAATACTTAACAATTGCACGAATTCTTTCTCGACATTCAGAAAATATTTTCATGGAGTCGATCTTGAAGGGTATTTCTAGGCCAGAAAGACGTCGACTATTCCCATCAAGATAAATTGGGACACTTTGTATTAGAGTATCAAGTATAGTCGGATTTAATACGAACTCACTAAACTCTGCTTTAATGTTCTCGCTAAAATCAAAAGATAGTAGATATTGCTCGCCCCGATGAAAAGCACTTGTGCTACTAGCAATTTCCACATTAGTAGTCAGTTTCGTCATATTCGACCTAATATGCTCTAAATCTAATTTCGGTAATGCCTTTTCCGATTCGTATGTCGCAGTACCTTGGCAAAGAACATCGTCCCTTTCAGCTGCGATACTATAGATTTCAAAATCTACAGAAGTTGGGCCATTTTCAAATAGTGCAATCGAGACTTCCCTTTTATCGCTAAAGTTTATCGACTTTCCCCAAACTACATTTTTAAGTTCAGTTATATTTTCGACGTTTTTAGATGTCGAATCTAATGCATGCTCTACGGCGGACCGAATCATCTCGAGGCAGACCGTTGGCGAGAGCATTTTCGAAGCACCACGGTCTAAGAATAAGTGCTCATCTTTCGGGTCAAAAACTGACGAATAGCTTTGAAGACCTAATATAGATCGATTTACCTGAAGCAGTCGATGAATTGCTTTGTCACCATTTAGGCCTATGCCATTCAACTTTACTGCTTTTTCCTTTTCACTCAATGAAGAGTCCCACCAATAACGTTTATTAGAAAAGGGATAGGTCGGAAGGCTAATTCGATTTGTTTTTTGTGACTGGTAAAGCTTAGTCCAATTGACTTCTAGCCCTTTCACCCAAAGTTCGAGTAATTTAGTCAGCTTTTTTTGTTCAACCCATTTTTCAATCGCAACCTGCATATCTTCGTCTTGACTGAGCAATAAAATATAATCTTTGTGTTTTTTTACTTCGCCTAAAAATAGTCGGTCGAACTGCTTTTCGCTATTCAAATATGAACGCAAAGTACCGACCAATTGCTCTATAGAGTTTACGACGACTCCCAGACGACGATCCATAGACTCTCTTCCAACTTGCAAGGTATAAGCGAGCGCTTCCAATTCAATATTTTGCTCTTGAGAGGTTATGAACGCGACCAAGTCTTCGACTTTCTTGATAAGTTCTTTCTCAGTACGCGCTGAAAGTGGAATCACCACTTCATGACTACTAACACTAGATTGTGAATTAGTTAAAACTTCGGCGGTTTGATATTCTTCAATTATCATGTGGGCATTTGCTCCACCCGCTCCAAATGAAGAAATGCCGGCTAGCCTCGGAATCGTTTTACCGTCAATGATAGGTTGCTTCCAATCACTCAGTGTCTGATTAACTTTAAAGGGTGTTTTATCAAAATCGATATGTGGATTGAGTTCAGCTGAATGCAAAGAAGGTACAATTTTTTTGTGTTTCATCTGCAACAGGACTTTAGTCAATCCCGCAATGCCTGCTGCTGACTCGCAGTGGCCAATATTAGATTTCGCCGAACCAATTTGACAGTAGCCCACATCTCGTTGTTTGCTATGTTTATAAAATGCTTTACTAAGCGCCGAAATTTCAATGGGGTCGCCAAGTTTGGTACCCGTTCCGTGTGCCTCAATGTAACTAATACAACGAGCGTCAATCAGCGATTCTCGTAGAGCCTGACCAATAGCATCAGCCTGAGCATTAGGATTAGGTACGGTATAACCGTTGTTCTTACCGCCATGGTTCAATGTACTGCCTTTTATCAGACCGTAAATATGGTCGCCATCTCGTTCGGCATTGGTCAACCTTTTTAGAACAACAGCACCGACGCCTTCGCCTGGCGTATAACCGTCACTATTTACACCAAAACTATGACAATGCCCGCTGGTAGAAATATATTGACCGGAACTCAGAATTAAATACTTGTTAGGATGAATGTTAACATTGACGCCACCCGCGATAGCAACATCCGTTTGGCCTAATTTTAAATCTTGGCATGCCAAATGAATCGCAGTTAGCGATGAAGAACACATAGTATCTACAGTCAAACTAGGACCATGGAAATTGAAGACGTAAGAGACGCGATTAGCGATGTCGGCCAAGCTATTCGCAAATCCTAGTCGATTACCTTTAAGGCTAGCTTCAGCACCAAGCAATTGGTACTCACTGTACATTACACCAACATATACACCCACCTGGCCCGCTAATCTATTGTCATGTGGCACTTGTAAGCTTTTACGGGTGTAACCAGAATCTTCAACTGCCTTCCACGCATGCTGTAAGAACAGCCGCTCTTGCGGATCTAGTATTTCAGCTTCTTTAGGAGATATATTGAAAAAACGTGGATCAAACTCGTCCACACCTGAAATAAATCCGCCCCATTTACTGTAATGATGACCGTCCTTAGTTTTATCGTCAGTGTAATATTCTGTCCAATCCCAACGTTCTTTTGGGATCTCAATAATACAATCTTTACCATCACGAAGATTATGCCAAAACGCTTCGATATCGACAGATTCAGGATAGCGCCCACTCAAACCAACGATGGCGATGGGATTTCTTTGCTTCAGAAAGATATCAGACTCAACATGAGTAGCATAGGTGTCTGCATGATCGCCAGAGATTTTGTTGCCCATTATCAATCGTTTAGATTTGAATAGGTGACCGTCAATATTTGAGTCAACTTTCGATAGATCCTGAACCGGCTCATTCAACCCATTTGTCTCTGAGCTTAATGTTTGAATTATTTCAGTTGGCTCTATCGCGAATAGGTCATTCAATACGTCGCCGTAATCGCTTACAAAATAATCGGCTAGTTCGGCAACTGTTTGGTACTCAAATACCAATGTTTTTGATAAAGAACCGAATGTCGTTTCAAGCTGATTAATTAGGTTAATAGCCATAATCGAATCAATACCGTAACTTTCCAACTCAGCGTTCGGGTCGATTTGATGCGCAGGCATTTTAAATAACTCGGCAAACTGTTTGGCTAGGTATTCTTGAGTTTGATTTTTTAACGCTTTATTATCTATAATCTCTGAAGATTCGTCTGTAACTCTTCCTACTTCAGATTGAGTAGCCTCTACTGAGGAAACTTTCTGTTCGGAATCTAGCTCGGAAAGAATGACCTGTTTATTGGAAAACAGCCTTGTTCGTATTTTCTCTATATCTCCTTCAATGACCAACAACTGATCACATTGCGAATTCAACGCCTGATAAAATGCGCGCATGCCTGTTTTTTTCGACATGGGGATCATACCTGACGTGACCAACATCATTTCAATACTAGACTCATCCAAGCTCATGCCACCGTCTTTCCAGAACGGCCAATTAATGGCTAGCGTTTTACCTGTTCTTAGTCCTTGACTAACTAAGCGATTGCGGTAAGTCGAAAATTGGTCCATAAAACCGTTGGCCGTAGCATAATCACTTTGGCCGACACTCCCAAGTGACGACTCCGATGAAAAGAGCACAATAAAATCAAGGTCTATATCATTACTCGCTATGTCAATATTGCAAGTACCAACAATCTTCGGCTCCAGTACTTTGTTAAATTCAGATAGGCTTTTCTTAAAAATAAAATTATCAGCAATCATGCCTGCGCAATGTAAAATACCATTTAACTGTTTGTAACTATTTAGCAGCTCTGCCAGAAGACCTTTCAGTTCCTCAAGATTATTCAAATCTAACTGTCTGTACTCGATATGAGATCCATGCGATGCCAATTCACTCAACAACTTCTTCTTAGCTTCAGTTAATTCAGACCGTCCAGTTAGAATTATTTTTGCGTTGTCGCATCGTGCTACTATTTCTTGCGCAAAAAGCACTCCTAGACGACCTAAACCACCGGTAATCAAGTAGACGCCATACGACTTAAATACACCCGATTCGGTCAATTCAGATTGTTTAAATTCCTTCCATATTTTTCGTTGCAACTGTCCGTTTGACTGCAACAATAGATTTGGCAAAGGATTATTAATCCCTGTCAATATCCGTTGCTCTACATCGCTAGCCGCTATTCCTTTTTCGACCAAAATAACCTGCCCTATAAAGTTAGGATTTTCCAAATTCGCTGTTTCCAGCAATCCAGATAATCCTAGCAAACTACGCTGCCAAGGCGTATCTTCTATTAGGATTTGAAAAAGAACTTTATTGCGTGGTTTTGCTTGAATTATTTGTTGCACTCGCTCAAAACAACTACTCGCTATCGCTTGATAGCTGGCAGCGCTATCTTCCAATTCTATCCGCTCGACCTTACAAACAAACATTGGACTGTTCGCTTGCACAAGATGCCTATCAACTTGTTGCAAATTCCCTAGAGTGATGTAGTGTTCAGCAAAAGAATACTGTGTTGAAGATTGCGAAGCGGCAATTAAATCTAGTTCCCAAACTGGACGTGCAAGCAGGAGACCATATCCCTGCTCAACCTCATGATTAGCCGCGTTAGCTTCGGAATATAGTCGAGCAGAGTATCCCGTAATTTGAACACAAACATTACCGGAGTCGTCATATAAATCGATATCTAATTTAACCAATTTGTCGTCAGCTTTACTACCTTCCGCAAAACGTATCCAAGCGTTCATGCTCGAACGGCATTCTGAGAAAATCAACATTTTTTCTAATGCAAACGGCAAGGTCGTCTTTTCCGGCAAACGACTCACACCAGCAATAAGTACCGTAGACGCTTGTAATATTCCATCCATAACACTCGGATGCATAAAATAGAGTTGCTGACTGCTATTAACACAACTCGGAAGATCTATTTTTGCCAACAACTCGTTTTCGCCTTGATAGATCGAGTCAAGACTTCTGTGAGCAGGTCCAAAATCAGTACCTAGTTTTTGAAACTGTTTATATAAAGCTTGCATACTAACTTTGTCTGACAGCATTCTGGTCGTTAAAAGTGATAGCTCGACTTTCTGCGGCGCGGAGTGATTAAAGTAACTAGCGCTACCTTGACAATGAACAATCTCAGACAGGTCCGATTTGGAGTCTGTTTCAAAATTTACGCTACGTATCTCAAACAAAATCTTGTTTTCATTTGACACGTTCAAATCTATTCTAACGTCTAATTGCCGTTCAAAAACCATCGGCCTAGCCCAAACAACGTTAGAAATTTGTAGGCAATTTAGCTGAGCTTGTTTAGGTGTCGCTTGATTTACCGCTGCTCTGGCAAGTTCTAAATAGGCAACGGCAGGCAATATCATTTGTCCGTTAATAACGTGGTCAACCAGAAAACTTTCTCTTCCATTAAAAGTCGATGAATAGCTTTGTTGGCTAAGATCTGAAGTATTAATATGCAATAGTGGATGAATATTATTAGTGGATACCATTGAACTAGCGATATCTGTTTCAACCGGCTCTATCCAAAACGACTCTTTAGCAAATGGATATGTCGGTAGCGATATTCGACGTGGCGTTTCATTAATGTAGAGCGTCTGCCAATTTAATTGTTCACCGTCTACCCACAATTTCGCTAGATTTCGGACTTTATTTTTAACAACCCAATGCTGAATTAGCTCTTGAAAGTCTTCGTCTAAAGCTAATGAATCGTGAGAATCTTTATCCAAATTTATCTGTTTGTAAAAATACTGAGAACTAACCTTATTGTTTACGAAATTCTGTAACGCCTGCATTAGCGATTCTACATCATTAACTAGAAATACAACCCTATGTTGCATTTCTTTTCGGCCAACCTGTAAGGTGTACGCAACATCAGAAATCTCTGCTTTAGGGTCTGTTCTCGACTGCAGATAATCACAAAGCTGCGAAGCATAGTCGACTAAAACATCGTGCCTTTTAGCCGATAAAGGAACTAAGTATTGGTGTTGCTTGGTTTCATGTTGATTAATTGACAATGAACTATCTAAATACTCTTCTAGAATCGCATGTGTATTAGTGCCACCTATACCGAAAGAACTCAAAGCGGCACGTTTTGGCGTTTCTTGCTTCGACCAGAATTCTCTTTCAGTTAACACATAGAATGGTGAATTCTCAAAATCTATTTGCGGATTAGAGTCTTGATAATTAATCTGCGGTGGAAACGATTTTTGATTTAAACTAAGAGACAACTTAATCAAACCTACTAAACCTGCAGCAGTATCCAAATGACCAATATTTGGCTTCACAGAACCTATACCGCAAAATTGGTTTTTATCGGTATATTCACGATAAGCTTCCGTCAAAGCCATGACTTCAATAGGATCGCCTAAAGCCGTGCCGGTGCCATGTGCTTCAACATAATTTATCGTATTGGGATCAATCTTAGTTTTTTCCAAGACTTGTTGGATTACTGAAGACTGTCCGGTAATACTCGGTGCATAAAACCCCGCTTTTTCGTTGCCATCATTGTTGACACCTATTCCTCTAACCAAGCAATAAATATTGTCATTGTCCCGAATAGCATCAAATGCTCGTTTGACTAATAGAACACCAACCCCCTCCCCCTCTACCATCCCATCTGCATTAGTATCAAAAGTTCTACAATGACCGTCACTCGAAAGATTTAGTCCTGGTTGATGGATGTAACCTAAATGCATGGCAGCAGAAAAGGAAGCAGCACCAACTAAAGCATAGTCGACATCCCTTGACTGTAAACTTTGATAGGCTGAGTACAAGGCTGTAAGGGACGACGAACAGTTTGTATGAATATATGAACTTTGCCCTTTTAAACCCAGTTGATAAGAGATCATGGTTGGAATAGTCCCTCCTTGGCCTTGTAACCATGAGACAAATTCCTCTGAATTTTCCATTACGTGCTTTGACAGCGATATACTTTGCGACATTGATTGATAAAAATTATTGCTGGCGGACATGAATACACTGGTGTTAGGAATGTCATCACAAACATAGCCTGCATCTTCAACCGCCTTCCATGAGTGCATCAAGAGTTGTCTAAACTGAGGGTCCATTAACGCAGCATTGCCGGAAGATAGGTTAAAGAAACTGGGATCAAATAACTCTTTACCCTCTAGCCAAGCCGTTGTGGGAACATATTTCTGATTGCTTAACACGTCGGAGTCTATCTGAAATTTTTCAATTTCTGATAGACTTAACCTAGAAACACTTTCCTTACTGCCACAAAGATTTTCCCAAAACTGCCAATGGTTCGTCGCTTGAGGAAGCTGACATGAGATACCGACGATCGCTAGTGAGTCTTTATAGTATTCTGGTTGTTCATTACTAACATCCCCTTGTTGGCGAATCTTTGTATTTAGGATTGCTTTTTGTTCAACAGGGACGGGTACTTCATTAACCTCTTTCTTCACATCATTCTCTTGGATAACTTGAGCTATCCTTTTAATGGTATTGACTTTAAAAAGCGTCATTGCTGGAAAGTCACATGAGAGGCTTTTCTCGATACGAGAAGCCAACACAACAACGTTAAGAGAATTTCCACCAATATCAAAAAAGTTATCGTGAATACTAATTGATGATGGCGAAATCTCTAATACTTCTGACCATAGTTCTAACAGTTTGTCTTCGATGCTATTTTTGGATGGTGAAATCATTTTTTTTGCTTCACATTTAATTGTAGTGTTCTGCAACACTATTCGGTTAGTTTTTCCATTTGGAGTTAACGGTATAGCTTCAAGTCCAACAAAAGCAGCCGGCAGCATATATTTGGGCAACATCCTTGCTAAAAATTCATTCAAAGTTGAACTAGCCAATGTAAGTTTTTTAATATTTTTTGTGGTGTAGAATGCGACGAGCCTTTTGTTCGAAGCTTCGCCCTGGACGACAACAGCACATTCAGAAATATCTGGGTAAGACTGAAGCTGGTTTTCAATTTCTCCAATTTCTATTCTAAAACCCCTAATCTTTACTTGTGTATCACTTCTTGCCAAATACTCTATTGAGC
>CAJQOL010000130.1 GCA_905479925.1 uncultured Kangiellaceae bacterium
AAGCTCCCCAAAGGCGTGACCCTTAAAAAAGAGCTACAGCTTCCCGTGGAAATCCCTCTGGTTATCTACGCCCCTAAAAACCACCTTGAAAATAGCTTTTTCAGCAAATACAGTGTCAAGCGAATAGAGCCTGGAAAAGCACTCAAGAGCGCTTTACTGGATGTAAGCCGTAACTACTTCCCTGACACGGAAATCATCGACCTTAAATCAGATAAACCATACGGCTTTCTATTAGATATTGAACCTGACTGGGAGTTTGCGCGCGGAAAAGTAGAATCGATACTAAAATATCGCTTACAAGATGCCGACGGCAAGCTTTTATTAGAAGGGGAAAAGAAATATAAAGCTGACCTAACTTATGATAACCATACTGCAGGATTCCAAAACGCTGCTACCAGAGCTTATCAATTAGTAATGGTACGAATTCTCAATGTACTTAAGCCTAAAGCAGAAAACTTTACCGCCCGTAAAGCATCAAGCTCGGTCGATCCAAAATTGCTCGCAAACCTCGAAAAACCGGTAAGCAGCGGCACCGGATTTTTTATTAATCAGCAAGGTAACTTGCTAACCGCAGCCCACGTTATTAATAGTTGCTTAGTCACAAAGTTGCAAAGCGATGATCAAGTTATCGACGCTACTATCGACTACACCAGTAACCTTCTCGACGTTGCGTTACTTTCCACAGATAGCAAACCCGATAATTACCTAAAGATTCGTAAAGGTGAAACCATTAATTTAGGTGAAAAAGTAACGACGGTTAGCTTTCCATTAAAAGGATTGTTGGCGGCATCACCTAATCTAACTATTGGGAATGTAAGCTCTAAAAAAGCACTAACTGGCTCACTTGGTCTATTTCAATTTTCAGCACCGGTTCAACCGGGCTCGAGCGGAGGCCCAATTGTTGGAGAGAAAGGTGATGTTATAGGAATTGTGACCAGTACTCTAAACTCGGCCGCATTGGCGAAAAAGGGCGTACTTTCACAAAATATTAATTTTGGACTCAAACTTGAACACTTTAAGAAATTTCTAAGTAAGCATAAAGTTAACTACCAAGACTTCTCAAAGAAAGATAAGGGAAAAACTGACGCTGAGATTGCACTTGCTTCAACCGTGCAAATTGCTTGCTATCAATAGGACTAAAACAATGAAATTTATTTTAATAATGGCGCTTTCTTTTGCTTTTTATTCAGCCTCTGCTGATGATGCTCAACCGCCAACTACCGAACCTACAGCAACTGATGCTGCAATTGATAAACCCGTTTTTGCTTTGCCAATGAGGTACGTTTCTAGCGTTTCTGGAGATGAGTTATTTGACGCATTAAAAAAAACCAATGGCTTATCAAAAATTAGCAAAGAGCTGTATGGCAGCCCGATAGTTATGCGTAGTACGCTTGAAAAATTTAGTACCGCCGGTGGTAGTGCATCGACGGCATTTAGTGCAATGCTAGCGGGCGGCTCTTTAGGGATTTTACCGGTAGTAACCAACAATGACTTCATTTTGCGATACGATATATTAGTTAATAGTGAAATTATTTTTGAGAAAGCCTATATTAAGAACATGACTGATGCAGTCAATATGTTTGCTCAAAACAGCGGAAAAATGGACCCTGAAATTCTAGAATGGGTATTAAGTACTGCACCAGAGATAAACCAATTGGTCAATTCCGATGAGAATATTGAGAAACTAGTTAAGGAGTATTTGTACTACTTCCCTATTGATGAAGAAACCAAGAAACAAGACAAAAAAGATTAGAGCCCTTAAGCAAGGGCTTTACCTTCAATGCCGCAATAAAAATGATGTTGTGGTGAACGGCTGCGAGGTGAATAATAGTGTGGTAAGCCCCCTTTCAAGACTTACTCGCTCGTTAAAATTTGTCTTACTATTGGGCACTTTGATTTTAAGCCCCCTATATTCTATAAAAAGTATTTCTCAAGAAAATTCAGCAAAAAAAATTCCAAAAAGCTCCCGTTCCATTAAAGCTGAAAACTCGGTCAAAGATTCCTTAGTAGAGCAGCTTACTAGCTACGACTTGAAATACGGCAGTCCAATATTTATTCGTATTTTTAAAGAAAGTAGCCAGCTGGAACTATGGCTGAAAAACCATTTAGGGCATTTCGTTTTGTTTAAAAGTTATGCCATTTGCAGCTTTTCTGGCGATCTAGGACCGAAACTAAAACAAGGTGACTGGCAAAGTCCTGAAGGTTTTTATTTTGTAAAACCAATTCAGCTCAATCCTTGGAGCCAGTATCACCTTTCCTTTAATTTAGGCTTCCCAAATCGTTACGACCGGGAGCATAGCCGCACCGGTAGCGCATTAATGGTTCACGGTGACTGCGTTTCTATCGGTTGTTACGCAATGACTGACCCACAAATTAATGAAATATATAGTTTGGCGAGTGCAGCTCTTGAAAATGGCCAACCATTTTTTCGAGTGCATGCATTTCCATTCAAAATGACTGATGAACGTTTAGCCAAAGAAACGCAAAATCCTTGGTACTCATTTTGGCAAAACTTAAAGACCGGCTACGATATTTTTGAACAGAGCGCTATTCCACCTAATGTGACCGTCAACAATAAACAGTATGTTTTTGATAGTCCAGCGGTTAACGTTGCTCAATAACGACTGTTACTCAATCAATAGGCACGAGCAATCGATAGGTTTTCAATTGATTAAGCATGAATAATTGGGGTATTTACCATGAAGAAGATTAACTCGTTAGAGCAACTTGAACAGCACTACGACAAACCCTCGGAACGAGCACTTTGGAAAGAAATCGATTTTCTTAGCCCACATTATATTGCTTTTATTGAAGCATCACCATTTGTTCTTCTATCAACCCAAGGTGAAAAAGGTATCGACTGTTCACCACGAGGCGACCCTCCGGGCTTTATTCGTGTAGTCGATAACAAACACTTATTAATCCCCGATCGGCGCGGCAACAATCGGCTAGATTCAATGCGAAATATTGTTGTTAATAATCAGGTCGGTTTATTGTTTTTGATTCCAGGTGTTGGAGAAACGATTCGCGTTAGCGGTACAGCTGAAATAATAATAGAGCCAGAACTTTGTGAATCATTTAGTATCAACGGCAAAGCCGCTACCTCTGTTTTAATGGTGACTGTAGAAAAAGCTTACTTTCAATGTCAGAAAGCACTGGTTCGCTCCCAATTATGGGGAGATGCTACAAAAGTCGATCGCAAAGATTTACCATCCGCGGGTGAAATGGTTAAATATTTTGCAGAGTTAAAAAATCAGGAGTTTGACGATGTAACCTACGATCGTAACTACCCTGAGCATATGAGCAAAACAATCTACTAGAACTTTTGCAGCGGTAGAATCAAATGACTAAGCTTGCCAAAGCGATGGTGATGATAGTATTTATTGTTGCGGATTAGGCTTACATTTGTTAGTTTTTAAAGCATACACATGGGAATGATGGTTACCAATATGCATTTTAGAGAATCGACTAGCTTATTTAACAAGGTTAATGGCTTTACGCTGATCGAATTAATGATCGTCGTTTCAATACTAAGCATATTGGTCAGTATAGGTATCCCTTCCTATCACCAGCACACCGTTAAGACACAAATCAAACAAGCCTTGCTCTACTCCGAACAGCTGAAGCAAAACGTCAATGAATATTATCGAGTTCATCAGCGATTGCCCACCAGTAACAAACAAGCTGGGCTTCCTGAGCCAGAATATCTCATTAGCAACTATGTCACATCAGTAGAAGTTAATGGTGGCGCATTACAAATTCAGCTAGGAAATAAAATTAACCAGAAGCTGGCGGGCAAAGTCCTTACGTTGCACCCATTTACCGTTAATGATAGCGCAAAAAGCCCAATAGCCTGGGGATGCGGTTATTCCAAAGCGCCACAAGGCATGAGCAAGAAAGGCAGCAGCCGTACCGATATAGACCATTATTACCTGCCTATTCAGTGCCGAATTTAGCCTCCCTAACCCGGTACTAACGATTACAAGATGCTTTCTAACGCTTAGCTTCGACTTCTATTGTTAACAATTATTGATAATTATTGCTAAGCATCAGTTTTTGTTTATTCTTTATATAGCCACATTTTAAATCCAGCTGCACTAGCACCAGCGAATCGTTATCTATCTGCTCTATCATCCAATTTTGTCGGCTAATCATACTTCCGCTAGCGAGTTGCGAAATACTTCCATTCGACCAAACCGTAACGGTACTGTTATTTTGCATCACTTTTGTTTGAATAAAGTGGATATCACCAATATCAACATCTTTTAATAGCGATTGGTGATCCGCCTGAGCAACCGGCCGGCAAGTTTTAAATGACGTTGATGGTGTTGCTGCAGTCACAAAACTATCTAGCTTAAAGACCACCGAATAAATAGCCGTTTTATCTTTATTAAATTCTGGCAATGGCTCAACTCTTCCCGACGGCCTGGCTTTCCATTCCGCTATAATTTTCTCATTTTCAGCAATCGTTTCTTCGCTAAATTGACAAGCTGTCACCATTGGAAGCAACAGTAAAAAACACCATTTATTCTTCATAAGGGTGCTCCACATAAACCGCTAAGATTCCAGAAAAATCAAAGCTGTCAGAATCACTTGATGATTTTATAGCGTAAGACTTAAGTGCGATTGGTGAATCCATCAATTGCTCTGAAGCCGCAAACAACGCCACAAATTGATTGACGTCGGTTAGCGAACCACTAAAATTAAAAGCGACTGACTGTTGGTCATAAAATTCGTTTTCTACAAGCTCATCTAATTGACAGTTGATACTATTCTGCAGGTTTTTTTCAATGACAATACACCAATCTAGCGACTGTTTCGGCTCTTTGAAGAAAGGCGAAATTGCTAGATTACTAGTCAATTGGTGTTGAATTTCGTCATATTGTTTCTGATATCCCTGTAAGTTTTTACTAACGTGAATTTTCCGCTCTATTTCACGTAATAGATCACGTTCTTTGTTTTGATCCCTTTCTACCTTTCGGCTGCTCTTCTCAAAATTATCGTACATAAATCCGGCGACTAGAAAAAACACAACGATCACAGCAACAAGATTAAAGAATTTTTTCATTTATTCTTCCTCTCTTGAAAAAGAATCAAACTGAATATCGATAGCTATGGTACGCGAACCCCGTTTAGAATCTTCGCTTAGCGATGCTATTGAAACATTCTTTATATTTTCTAATCCACGTAACTTTATTAACCCAAGCTCAATACTCAATGCCGAAGGAGAGCTAACCTGTAAGCTATAACTATAACCCTCCGGTTGTTTGGAGAATTCAAGCAACTTCCATGATTTAGGTAAGTTGCTCACTAGAGAAGATAATGCATTCATTTCAAAATGATTATGTCGCGTTAGTTCATCGGTAATCATCATATAATCGACCAACATACGACGCTTCTCTCTTAACGATGCAATCTGTTTAATATCTTGGTCGATAAGTCTTATTTGTTGGTGCAAATGATCGTTGACCAAACTCTGTTGCTGGCTAACTTGGCTATGATAATAATTGGCTATAACGAGCAAAACAGCTAGTATGGCTAAGGTAATCGCTAACCAAAGCCATATTTTCTTAATCGTCATGTTTTGTAGGAATTTCATCTAAACAGTGGTTTATTTACTTTTAATTGAATGATTCTTATAATCGAATGACAAATATCATAGATCATTGCCTGAATGAAAACTATAAGAATATTCGTTTCATCACCATCGGATTTGACGCCTGAGCGTCAGATATCGGTTCAGGTTATCGATCGTCTGCACAACGAATTCAAACATTTTTTCGACTTAAAGCCCGTATTTTGGGAGCATGAGCCATTACTGGCAACCGAGCACTTTCAAGAAGGGTTAATTTCTCCTGATCAGTGTGACATCATGCTATGTATGCTTTGGTCGACCCTAGGCTCCCCCCTTCCCGATAATTTCAGTCGTTTAGATCAATCAAAAGGGGTTACTGGAACCGAGTGGGAGTTTGAAAAAGCTAAGCAGCATTTTGAAGAGCAAGGTTTTCCTAAAATACTCTTTTACCGCAAGATGACAAAGATAACCGTTGATATTGGTGATGCGGAAGAAGTAAAACTGGCGCAATCAAGAAAACAAGTACTTGATTCCTTCTTTAATCGCCACTTTCATAATGATGACGACGCGCATACCTTTAAAAACGCCTATTGGCCTTTTGAAAGCCTGGACGATTTTGAAGGTACGCTTGAAACGCATTTACGAAACCTTCTCAAAGAGATTGTATCTAACCTCACCTCTGATTCCTCTGAGCCACAAACCGCCGGTAAATCGATTACTTGGTACCAGGGCTCTCCTTTTCGTGGATTAAATTCATTTGACTTAGAACACGCCGCCATTTTCTTTGGTCGTAGTCGAGCCAAAAGCCAAATATTTGATCAGTTTAACCAGCAGATTCATTCGGGCAAACCGTTTCTAATGACGTTAGGTATGAGCGGCAGCGGTAAGTCTTCCGTTATTAAGGCAGGCGTTCAACCACTTCTTTTGAGTCCCAAGGTTATCGAGGGTGTCGCTGAATGTCGCCGAGCCACTTTCAAACCTAGTGATTCACCGGGAAATCTCATTGAAGGAATCGCAAAGGCTATTTTTTCAGAAACCGCGCTGCCTGAAGCTACCCCGGATAAAGAAGCGCAAGATAACCTGCTAAGGCAAATTAATCAGTCGCCACATGCCCTTGAAACACATATTTTCAACTCTCTGACCTTCATTAAGCAGATAAAACAATACAAGCCTATCTATAGCGTAAAGTTGTTAATTGTAATAGACCAGTTTGAGGAGTTATTTACATTACCGGACATCAGTGAAACTGAACGCCACGCATTAATCAGCTTGATTCACTCATTAGTATCGAGTGGTCATACTTGGGTGCTCGCTACCATGAGAAGCGATTTTTTTGCCCAGTGCGAGCCTTATCCCGAACTTATAGAACTAATGTTAGGCAACGGTCAGTATCATTTGGCGCCACCAACCGGGGAAGAAATCGAACAGATGATTGTCAGCCCTGCGCGTGCTGCAGGGTTATCATTTGCTGTCAATAGCGATGGTGTCAGTTTGTCTCAAGTATTAAGAGAACGCTCATCCAATCAGCCATCGGTATTACCCCTGCTCTCTTTTACATTAGACGAGTTATATCGACGACGCGCGGCATCTAATGTTTTAACATTTGATGCTTATGATGAATTAGGCGGCTTAGAAGGTGCTATAGCGAATCGCGCTAGTACCGTTTTTAAAACACTAAACGAAAAACAAAAACAGGCTTTCGATGAACTACTACCGTCGCTAATTACCATACATTCCGAAGACTCAGAAACAGTCACCGCTCGCTCGGTAAATATGACATTTATTGAACGAGACCCGATCAGACAATCACTCGTTGCTATTTTGATCTCAGAGCGATTGTTGGTTTCTCAAAGCAACCGAAAATCCCCAGAGAGCTCAACGGTGCGGTTTACCCATGAAGCCTTATTGGCTAATTGGTCAAGGGTGAAAGAATGGGTTCAATTTAACGTCGAAAAACTTAAAACCCGAGCCCGGCTAGCCTCTCAGGCGCGATACTGGGAATTATCCGGTAATAGTGATGACGAACTACTTGTAGAAGGCAGCTTTTTTGATCAGGTCGCTGCTCTAGCTAAAGATAAAAAAGTTGACCTATCGGATTTAGAACTTAGTTTTATAAATCATTCTGAAGACAAAATACTTGAACTAGAAGCGCAGCGAAACCTAGAGGCAAAAAAGCAACAGAAGTTCCGACAACGGCTAATTGCTGCGGCTTCGGTAGCGGCGGTGTTTGTTTGCGTATTTATTTACCAGTTATATTCCAATCAGCAAGTACAACAATCTTTGCAGGAAAATAAAGCCCTGCAAAAAGTTCGAATGCAAGACTATGTCAATGCCCAGCTGACCAAACTAGCCGCCGATGAAATGGCTAGCGGCAATAACGAAAAAGCTATAGAGTTATTGCATCAAACCAAACCGTTAGACAGTTACTCTAATGCATACGGTCAATCTCGAGAATTGTTATACAATGCTCTCAATCAAAAAGCGATATTGCACAAACTTCCGGCTAGTTACTCGCAAGTTAACGACGGATTGCTGCTAATTGACAGTGAAAACAAAAACGCTCCTTTCAATCTAGAGACCAACCGGTATTTCATGCCTAGAAACTCTAGCTTTAAGCTTTCGGACTTGTCTAGCATGGCGTTTTTTTCCGCTAGCGACAACACGCTAGTCTACTCCGAAGCTAACTCTATAATCGAAAGCTGGAATGTTAAGCTTAGTGAAACAAACTGGGTTCGCTCATACTCCCAACCAATCATAGCCGCTCATCACCTAGAGCAACTAAAAAAATGGCTAATTATTACGGAAAGTGGCGCAATAGAGCTTATCGGCGAACAAACATCGAAAGACCTTGTTCGCATTGAAATGAATTCAAAATGGAAATACCAATTCACCGAGATCAAAAACAGTGGGAACTTACTGGTGACGGCAAGTAACAGTGAAAGTATCGAATCCATTTGGTTGGTTGATACCACGCAGCAATCGGTATCTGAAGGTTTTATAGCAAAGGTGCAAATTGCAGATGAGTTTAAAGCGGTTAAGTGGTCATTAGACAGTAATTTCTTTCAAATAGACGAATCAAAAATTCTTGTCGAAGGGATAGATTCAAGTCTTGATCTCATTGATCTAGAGCGAGGGATTTTTATTGACCGATTATCATCATCTAACCAGCAAGCTTTCTCGGTTGTTAACAAACATATTTTGTTTGATGGTATCGGTGGAAATAAAGTTCATCTAGATCTAAATGAAAGCGCGAAATTTTATTCTTTGCCAATCGCAAATGGGCATTTGGGTTATGCGGTCGATAAACACCAAGACGGCATCTATTATATTAATCATTTAGAACAAATCGCCTATTATTCATTTGAAACAAAAAAGACCACCAATCGAGTTTTTTCAAATTATAAATTTGACCCTTTGGCCACTAGTCATATCAAAATGGCTGTTAATGAAGATATCATTCTAATTTCTAACCCCACCACAGGACTTTACTGCTTTGATAAGAAATCCCAGCAATTACTTTGGAGAAAAGAATTTCCCTATCGCTTAATTGAACTAGCCGCTCATAGTCAATATGCTCTGGCTAACATTGGTGTTCATCGTCTGATTAACTTAAAAACTGGGAAAGAAACCAAGCTAACTAACAGCCCTAGCGAACATTTGCAGTACGACTTTAGCAGACATACTGCTCACGTAGTTTCAGATTCAAAAGACATTAAGATAATTAGTTTATTAGACGGTAACACACTGTTTACGCAAGCGCTTGATATTCAGGTATCGGATATTAACTTATTGCCTAATGGCAATATCCTGCTTAAAGATGACGACCAATTACACAGTTTGAAACGAACGAGTCCACAACAAAGATATACCCAGCAGTACGATGTCAGCTCAAATAAAAATGATATCCTAGAGGAACATCATGCATTGGTTGAAGTAAAAGGCCGGGAGGTACATTTTTATGATACTCACTCACAATCGCTTATTCAAACATGGCTAGCACCGCAGGCTATTAAGCAGATTAAGACTGACAAACGACATGCGTACTTGCAGGTAGGTGACCAATCTATCTACCGCTATGAGCTAGAAAAAAACAGCGCCGAAAAGGTTTTTACAGCCACCAATAATATCCAAAAATTTGATTTGTTCGAATCGCAAAATAAGCTGGTTGTTTATGATGATGAATACAATCTGCAAATAAAATCCCTCGATGATGGCCACTTAGTAACATTAAATCATTGGTCGGAATTAAAAGAAGTATTTATGCAATCTAACAGTTTGAATAACAATCAGTTAGTTTCGCTTGAGGAGAATAACTCTCTAAATATTTGGGATATTGAATCCGGTACATTGGTCAACCGCGTTAATATTAAAGGCTCTATCGACAAAGCGGCGGTATCGGAATCAGGGGTAGTATTTGTTACCCGCTATTCCGAAGATAAGTCGCTATTAGTTGATGAGCTAACCAATAATATCGTTGCAACATTACCACACGATAGCAATGACATCGCCGATGTCATTCTGAGTACCGATTATTCCTCAGTAACGATTATTCTCAACGATCGTTCAATGGAGGTTCATCCATTAGTTGCACGAGAAGGTGAAAATAGTTTCGACTTATTACCGTCAATTGTGAGTGCATCATCTGTCACAGATGCGGCATATGCTGACGCCAATCAGAGTTTGTTTTTTGCAACCGTGGATGTGCAGATCGTAAAGGATGATGATGATGTCAATCGGAGTGTTATTCGCTCCCTTTTGTTTCAATCGGAATTATCTTCTCAGGAAAAAAAGCAGCTTTATCAGTTTGACGCTAAACTCACTGGAATAAACGGAGTGTCGCAAGTTGATTCCATTATTGAATTAGAGTTTTCCGGCTCAGAAAATAACTCCGATACGGCTAATTCTGAAAATCTATTTTTCAATTTTGACAGCAAGGATATTCAACAAACTAATTCCGCAAGAATTATGAAAGCAAGAATAGAGCATTTAGCTTTAAAACCGATCAATACCATTGCATTGGCTAATTTGGCTAATCAAAGCGATCAACCGAGTTATATTCCTTTGTCGGATGATTTAATTACTAGGAATGTTGTTGATATTGATACTGTTAACAACAGACTCCTCACTTCGGATCAAAATAATGTTCTTAATGTATGGAGCTATCGTGATAACCAATTGATTGCAGAACTTCAACTCGGAGAAGGAAATTTCGAATCAAAGTTTGAAAACGGTGGAAATTACATATTATTAAGAGGAAACAACCTGCTGGCCTACCAAAGAATATTTGATGTAACCGAAGTTGAAAAATAAGTCCATTTGAAATCTAGAATTCAGCCTCTGCAATCTTGAGGCAAATAACGCTCATTCATGTTAGTACGGTTTTCACCGTGAAGCGTTAACCCCTCTATTTCTTTAGTTGAATTGCAAGCCCAGGCTAAACCTAGAGTAATAACGTCGTCGTTAGAAAGGGGTAATAGTGTAATGGACGGCTCAGCCTGATCACTGCCAAACTCATTGCTATCAAACGAAATATGAATAGCACCGTTTTCCACCAATATGCCTAATACATAACTTCCTCGGTAAGCAGAATCTATAGCCAAACCAGCTGCCTCGTTATTCTCTGGCATTTTTCCAGTTGCTAAATAAAATTCATTCACCGATGATTTGACCTCAGAAGCCATCACCAAAGCTTCCGAAATCTTGGCACGCAGTAAATAGTCTTGATAAGAAGGTAGTGCAACTGCCGCCAGTATGCCGATGATTGCAACAACTACCATTAATTCAATTAATACAAATCCAGATTTCAATTTCATATTAGACTATCGCACCTAGCTGAAAAATAGGAAGGTACATAGCGACGACTAATGCACCTATAAAACCAAAAACAATGATTGTGACTAAGAGCAATAGAATTTTAATCGACTCTGCCCCTTGACTAGAAAAACGCTCTAACATGGATTCCATGTCTTTTTCTATTAGCGGTTTTTCTAGCTGAAATTCTTTAGCTAATAACAGTTTCTCAGTTATATCTTGCAACCACGATTTTCCCTTTTTTCCAGTTACTAGTGTATCGAGCTTTTTTAGCTCTAACTCACTCATCATTTGAGCGGTCGCAACAAAATGAAGCAGCGATAGGATAATACAATGATTGAGCATTTGAAGGTGCTTACTAAATAGTGGAATTTTTAACGTCCAAGTAGGCAGCAACGACATTTTTTTTGCCGCAATTTCGCCCTGACGAAACAGCTCTAGAATAAGTACATTAAGCGATACCACTAGAAATAACATAGTGAAAAGAACCGTTGAATTAGTCAACATAATTTGGGTGAGTCCAGGTAATTCGGCGCCAAAAGACATATAGATTTCTGAAAACTGTGGCGCTATAAATAACTCCATCAGTACCGCTAAAAAACCCAATATCACAGTATAAACAAGTAAGGACTGTTGACCGCTATTAATACTACTCCAGTAATTACCTAAAACTTTGCTGTTCTGACTCAAAGCATCGGTAGCTCTAACAACATTTTCAGATCCCAATTCATCAATTTCTTTTTCCTGGAAAAGCTGAGATATACCAGGAAAATTTTTGGCGACGCTAACGATTGAAGTCTCTAGGGTAAATGTTTCATCGAGAGAGATATCATGGGATGTTGCATAGCTAGATTCATTCACGGCTTTTACCGCTTGATCCATGGACTGGCCATCTGAGACCAGCATAGTAACCATATTTTTTAGTATGTCAGACTTGTTCACTATATACCCTTATCATTTGCAAGATTGAAAAAGCAATTCCGTTGGTAAATCAGTAATATTAGGAATTCTAATCGCTTCATCTGGCCGCTTTTCTGCTCTTCCACAAACCCAGTATAAAGTTGGCTGAAGTTGATCCTTATGAACCAATCGATAAGCAAGCGTGTAGTTTTGAGGATATTCGCTACTTTCATAACTGATAGCAAAGTTACCCTGAGAAAAATAGGAATTTGTTATATTTATTGGCGAGTATGTCGTAGCGTCTTGGAGAATTTTACGCTTATTTTCTGTATTTTTTGGCCAACGTCCGGTAAACGCGTGCTCAATAACAAACTCGCCTTTATAAAAAGGCAAAATAGAGAATAGCTCCGCTTGACGACTCTTGTGCAGAAATTGAGTATATTGAGTGGCGGCAATACCGGCGACGATAGTAATTATTAACACACATACTAACACTTCAACATTAAATATAAGGTGCCGTAGCGAGGCGATACACCTTACAATGTTGTTTTGTAGTGCAAGTTGCTTTGAAAATGGTCGCATGAGGCCTATGATAGCTTACTCATTTATTCAAATACAACTGTTGCTAGTTTAATCATTGGTCGAACATCAATAATAACGCACATAATAATTAAAGCAGGTAATAACATGATACATCATTGGCATACTCTAGTAGAAAATCGACAGTCAGATAAAATTACCGAGTTACTAGCGGATAACGTCGTCCTTCACTCGCCGGTAGTACATACCGAAGTTAAGGGAAAGCAGCTAGTATCCTTGTACTTACATGCGGCGTTTCATACGTTTCTAAACGACAGTTTTCAATATGTTCGAGAGTTTAACAACGGCAACCAGTATGTATTAGAGTTTTCAACGGAGATCAATGGCATAACCGTTAATGGTGTTGACATGATTGTATTTGACGATAACGAAAAGATTGTCGATTTCAAGGTAATGGTTCGCCCTTTAAAAGCCATTAACCTTATTCACCAAGCGATGGGGCAAATGCTAGAGAAGCTTCAAACGAATTAGTCTTAACGGTCTAAACAATCAAATAACAGCTATTAACCCCTAACTGACAAACAACATGACCGACCAAGAAGAATCAACAAAGTCCAATAAAAAATCGCTTAAAAGCTTATTACCTATCTTCGCTTTTGTACTGCCCTATAAGAAAATGCTCACCGGGGCGCTAATGGCATTGCTCGTTACCGCCGCAATTAGTCTTTCTCTAGGCCAGGGAGTTAAGCTAATTATTGATGATGGCTTTGTAGCGGGCTCTATAGAACAGCTCACCAATGCGATTATCGTTATGGTGGTTTTGATTGCTTTGCTGGCGATCGGTACCTTTACTCGTTTTTATCTAATGTCTTGGCTTGGGGAAAGAGTTAGTGCAGATATTCGTAAACGAGTATTTGACCAGCTAGTTAGTCTTCACCCAAGCTACTTTGAAGAAAACCGTAGTGGTGAGCTAATGTCGCGGCTTACAACCGACACCACACTGCTTCAATCAATTATAGGCTCATCTTTTTCAATGGCTCTGAGAAGCGCGCTAATGCTAATTGGTGGCTTAATCATGCTATTGGTCACCAACTTTAAACTTTCCTTAATCGTCATTGGTTGCGTCCCAATCGTATTGCTACCAATGATGATATTTGGCAAAAGAGTACGTTCATTATCTCGTAAAAGCCAAGACAGTATTGCCGATATAAGCACTTATGCTGGTGAAATCATTCAGAATATAAAAGTTGTTCAAAGTTATACCCATGAGTCTAAAGAAAGAGAGGCCTTTTCGCTTGAAGCGGAAAACGCTTTTTCAGTCGCTAAACAACGCATAAAACAGCGCTCTATTCTAATAGCCTTCGCGATCTTACTTTCCTATACCGCCATCAGCGTAATGTTGTGGATTGGCGGAATGGATGTGTTGTCCGGTGCAATTACCGGCGGCGAGCTAGCGGCATTTGTATTTTATGCGATAATGGTTGCCGGCTCTGTAGCGACCATTTCAGAGGTCTACGGAGAGCTGCAACGCGCTGCGGGATCCGCCGAACGACTACTTGAACTAATGGTTGTGGAAAGTGAAATAAAAAGCCCTAGTGACCCTGTGAAATTACAGAATAGCTCAGCGGCCGTTATTCAATTCGACAATGTCAGTTTTAATTATCCTTCTCGCCCAAATGACGCTGCATTACAAAATATCAATTTAACAATAAAGACAGGTGAAGTTGTCGCATTGGTTGGGCCATCCGGTGCTGGAAAAACGACCCTATTTGAGTTATTGCAAAGATTCTATGATCCTCAAAAAGGGCACATAACCTTTAAAGACGCATTGATAACCCAATTAGATCCAACGGTGTTAAGAAGACAGATGGGAATGGTACCTCAGAATCCTATTCTATTTAGCGCAGATGTCTGGCATAACATTCGTTATGGTTCACCGGATGCCGATGAGGTAATGGTTGTTAATGCAGCAAAACGTGCACATGCCGACGACTTTGTAAGCGCTCTGCCGGATGGTTATAAAAGCTTTCTCGGCGAACAAGGCGTAAGACTTTCCGGCGGACAAAAACAGCGGATTGCGCTAGCTAGAGCAATTTTAAAGGACCCTGAAGTTCTACTTTTAGATGAGGCTACCAGTGCGCTTGATGCAGAAAGTGAACATCACGTACAAGCCGCATTAAAAGAGCTAATGAGTAATAGAACAACACTGATTATAGCCCATAGACTTTCAACGGTCGTGCACGCCGATAGAATTGTACTAATGGATAAAGGAGAAATTGTTGATATTGGAAACCATCAACAACTACTGGAAAAATCGACTCTTTATCAACGTTTGTGTGAACTACAGTTTGACCATGCTGAGAAGTCGTTTTAATACAAGTTGCTAATTTGAAATATTAGAGAAGACGTCAAGAGACGATGGTACCAAAAAAGATAGAACTCCATATAAATTTTTTCATATCATAACCTCAGCATTGCCGTCCTTCGAGTATGAGTACGGAAAACATTAATCCGGTAGGAGCAGATAGTGTATTTAGAAGCTACCAGGCATAATGTTAGGGTTCACAAAGCTCATATTCAACCCGAAATAAATTACACCGAGCCTCTGCCATAAAAGACACCAGCTATAAATGGTGTCACTTCTAAAAAGATGATAACGTATTGAATAAACTTATTCTCAGGTTCAAAAAAATTCGGGAAAAACGTAGCTCCATAATAAATCAACAACAATGAAATTATTCCTCCCAAATAAAAAACTACCCACTTATAGATACGCCCTTTATCTATCTGGCTCAAAAAGCTAAAACGCTTGTTCTTTGTTATTGGCCACCATAACTCTTCACGATGTTGAAAGACTGAGGTCATACGACCAACCGCCTTAATAAAAGGCATTAGTGCGCTACAAACTATTATTAGTTCCGCAGCTATTGGAGCCGAGGCATAGTAGTCTAGCACTAACTCTTTATACGCTATACAAAGTAAAACAGTCAGAAAGAGGCCTAGAATAAAAAATAGAACTCCATTAATTTGAGGTACAGTCATCTCACTCCAATCCTTTTAGAACTTCGCCCAAAATATTCTGGGTAAATCGCTGGCGACTCTTTTAACCCCCAAAATCGATTCCACTTCCCACAATAGCACGCAGCAATCCATCTCTGCAATAACCCTATGAAATACCTCCTGTTACGGCACCACAGCCGCTGAAAGCTATAATATTTCATGTTGACTTGCTTAGGCAAAGAAGCACCCCGTAAGGAGCGAACAACTGCATTGAATTTTGAGCCGTATACCCACAGGTATTTAGTTTACCAGTTAATCAAATCGCTTTGAAAATTCCTTACGGTATTTGACTTATAAAATACGTACATTGCTTTCACGCTCGAATTATACTCAGCAATTAAGAATTGTCTGATTCATTATAAAAGCAGTAGAATATTCCGTTTGGTGAAAATGTCTCAAATTTTTGACTGAGTTCAATGTATTGATAAATCGTTATTCGATCGCCAAAAAACATCAACAACTGCTGGAAAAATCGACGCTTTATCAACGTTTGTGTGAACTACAGTTTGACCATGCTGAAAAGTAGTATTCTTTAAAATTTATCGCAATAACAGCTAGCAGAGTTTACCTGCTAGCCGACAACGTATCGTAGAATTATTTAAACTGAGAAATACTTCGCTTAGTCGCGTTAATCGTTCTCCAGCCATAAGCTTGGCCATTAATTCCAAAGGCTTGGCCACCAACGCTCCAATTAGGATTAGCAAAATAGTCATATTGAGTAGCGCTGCCAAACACATGCGGATAAGCCATTATGCTAGCAAAAGAGTTTTGTACTCCGTGGCCCATACCATCGACATAAACGCCACCGCTGGTATCCCCTTGTTTCCTAGAGTGAGCGTTGCCCATATTATGACCTAACTCGTGAACAAAAGTTGTTGCTCCGCAATCGACCGCGGTAATACTATACATTTTTCCGTTTTGTGAACTGTATAAGTTACCGCCACTACCTTGACCAACCCAAGCGATACCGCAGGAGATCAAACCTGGTTGTCCGGCTGATTCACCAACACCTAGCACGGCAACCATATCCGCTTTCCAATCATCGCGAATACCTTGTACCCAACTACTATCGGTCACCGCATTTAGCCAACCACCTGACGGTGTAATCGCGTAGTTACCAAGGTTTTGTGTACCCACAAGCCTCAATGTAATATCAATACCGTTTTGGCTATAAACTTGATTGCTAAATGAAATCAGTTGGTTTATTTTTGTATTAATATTGCCTGTTTTTGCGGCTGATGTATTGTCATACATAATTCCAATATCTATCGTTTCTGCTTGAACAAACGAAGATACAATTAACGTTGCAGTAAGCCCCAAGCTTTTTAAATATTTATTCATTTTTATTCTCCTAATAGTTATTTTTTATTAACAAAGTTGTTACTCCTTAGTTCCTTCTGGTGCGATGACTTCAATTGAATCGTCGTTAGACGTATCCATTTGAACTGCCTCAAATTCGACGTGGCTTTTGTATAGGTCGCGCTTGGCGGCCAACCATCCATGCTTTCCTTTTGACTCGAACACATAGTTACCAGAAGCGGTAGTAAATTGCCCGTAAAGCGCATCTTCTCCAACGGTCAGTACGGTGGTATGCATTGCACCATCCGAACCAACCAATCGGACAAATACACTTTTGTCACCATTATCGAAAGTGTTTACTTTAGTTACCTCAGCTGAAAACATTTCTAAAGTCTGGGGTATTTCAAGATTAAAAGTATCTCCAACTTCTAATGAGCGAAGCGAGTCCAAGTCGAATTCAACATAACTTTCACCGTTTAAATCTTCTGGCAGTACGCCTGCCTCTTCTAAGATTTCCTTAGCTTCATCGGAAGGGCGTGATATACCATTAAACAGTTGCTGATTTTCATTAGATGTCACTTCTAATTCGCCTGAATTTTCTGTCACTCCCGACGGCTCTTTAGTAATAGTCGAAGTTTTGTTTCCCACGATTTTTTTAGCTGATTCTATCGGTTGAACTAATTTTTCGACTTGCGAAATTCCTTGCTGCTCTATCGCTTTGTCCGTAGGGTTTCCCCAAATCCACCATAGGATTGCTATGACCCCAATTAACGATAATGTAATCACCATTTTGCTTTTCATATTCACTCCTCGAGTTTCTGATTTTTTTATGATTTTTCTACACACACAGTTAAGCCTGCTGAACACAGCGATACTAGACTAATAATTAATATGGTAGTTTTTCGATGGCTTCTTTTTAGAGCCAACGAGTATTTTGAACTAACTAAATTTTGGAGGAACGTCGCCAAGACGATGTATTTATTACGAGATTTTTCTCGTCATGAGTTTTTAATCACTACTGTTATTTTCTTTACTTTTATATTTCTATAAATTTATTTTTCTCTATTTTTTAATTGCTGCATAAGCAAGAATACGTGCAAAGTATTCTTCTCACCTAGTACTTCGTTTCGTTGGCGATATTTCAGTAACTAGAAAAGTTACCGTATGACGTCGAACAATTAATTAGTTTTGGTAATATTTAATAAACATATGCGTTCTTTTAATTATTCTCATAGCAGTTTATAGATAATGAATGATCTTTTGCGTCGATTTATTTTAACCGCTGCATCCCTGTTCATCGGAATTTTTTGAATATTTTGGTGTTAATCCGACAAAGAGGAATTAACTATTGTCTTATCAGGAATGGAAAGAGCTAGAAAAAAATCAGCAAAAAGTGAATTTAGAATTGCTGGTTAACAATAGGGCTTAATTTAAGTAATAGCCAATCTGGGAAAATCTAATTATTCTTGAGGATAGCTTAGTAACATTTACAGAGAGACGGTTTACCAGTTTTTTAAGTAGCTTCTTCGAAAGGGACAGTCTCATTCTGATGAGATGTCGCATGCGCTTCATAATAGCCTATTGATATAATTGAGATAGCAAAGAAAAAAACTAAACTAGCCAATAACCATAAAAAAGTTCGATATATACAAGTAACCTGACCTAAGCTGTAAACAACTTTAGCACTCTGTATTACGAATAGCAGAGACGCAATCGATACTATTGTAGCTAGTGTTTCGTTGACCATGGCGCTCAAATTCGCAACGACTAATGTCAGCAAGTTTGCTGCTATCAGAAGTATTAGAAAAGCCGAATATAGATTCACAACAAAAAAAACACTTTTGATGATTTTTGACTGGCGGTCATAAAGCTGTGCGCAAATTACCGATAACGGGAGTGTTATTATAGATACAATTTGAATGATCCGTGTTCGAGCGTCATCTTGTAGGTTTGATTCATTATTGTTACTTAACAAGGCTTCAAAAAAACCACCGTAAAAATCGCCTCCGTTGTTAAGTAGCGAACTCAGCACCCCGTAAAGCACGGAAAGAAAAATATATAACCTGACAGGATGGACATACCTTACCTGCTTGCCTATTAGCCAGTTTTGCGTGTATACGCCTGGTTTAAACAAGGCTTTGAAGGAGTTAATCAGTTTAGCATCAACAAACAAAAAGTCATCCCAGACCGCATGAACCCAATCTTTCAGGCTAGGTTCAAAGTCCTTATCGCGCTGTCAGCAGCTCGAGCAAAAGCTTTGTGAGAAAAACTCTCCGCAATTGCTACACTGTTTCTGATCGGCGTCCATCGTTTGAATATTGATATTAAAATAATTATAAAGTGTAAATTATATAGGTTAGGACAAAAAGGTATCCCTTAAATCCCATACTTAGGTTTTTTGTTCAGGCTTAGCCAATATCTCAACATAGAAAGACTCTAATCCGTCTTTCTCAGCTTGATCAATATGGCTATTTAATTCCGACTTACGTACGCTTTGTGCTGACAGCTCAGTCGCCCCAAACTGACAATCAAAGTCCCAATAGTCAACGCCTTCAGGACAAGGTTTATTTCTTTCTCTTTTAAGATATTTTTTAACTTCGTGTTTGATCGCTTCAAACCTACGAGCGGGTTTTATTTTTGGATGAGCAATTTTGAAGGTCTTTTTCATGGGGTTTCCGTGATTCATTAAGTGATTTTATGCAATGCCTTTACAAGCTCTACATAAATGCTGCTGCCCTAGAACCAGCGCTAGCGCAGCATAAGCGGTTATTGTCTAATAACCTATTAGTGTGGCTATTGTATCAGATCAACATCAACTTCCGGCCAGATTAATGCACCTTCCGAGGCTCTGTAATTAGATAATACTTGCGAAACTTTCTCTTTACCCACTTGGCTCGCTTGAAACATTGGTCCACCTTTATGTCTTGGGAAACCATAACCATGTAACCAAATAACATCAATATCAGACGCTCGCTGCACAATACCATCCTTGAGTAGCTGCAGCCCTTCTGAGATTAACGCGAGTAATGCTCGGCTAACGATGGTTTCATCGTCAAAGGTTTGTTGCTTAATTTCCAATGCTTTTGATTGCTCGGAAATTAGCTCTGCCACCACCGGATCGGCTTCGCCCCTTGGGTTATTGCTATAGTCATAATAGCCTGCTTTAGTCTTTCGCCCCAAGCGTCCCGCATCAACCATTAATTCAGATGGTTTAAAGTATCCCTTATCAAATGCCGGAAATGGTTGCGCGCGTCGCGCTGACACGCCAATATCAATCCCCGACATATCTCCGACAGCGAGTGGTCCCATTGCCATTCCCCAATTAACTAAGGCTTGGTCAACTTGTGAAACGCTTGCACCTTCTAGCAACATTTGCTGAACTTCGCGACCATAACGGGTATACATTCTATTTCCAGCAAAGCCAAAACAAACACCCACTAAAACCGATATTTTCTTCAGTTGTTTAGCCACTGCCATGGCTGTAACGACGGCCTGCTCCGATGATTTTTCCGCTTTAACGACTTCTAATAATTTCATAATATTGGCAGGGCTAAAGAAGTGCATGCCGATTACTTGCTCCGGCCGCTCTACCACTGACGCAATTTCGTTTATATCTAAATAGGAAGTATTAGTCGCAAGAATACAACTTGGCTTACAGACTTGGCTCAAGGTTGAAAAAATGGTCTTCTTAACATCCATATTCTCAAAAACCGCCTCGACCACTAAGTCGCATTCAGAAAGAGACTGGTAATCGGTACTAGTGGTTAGTTTTGCCAAATAACCATCAACCTGTGTTTGGCTCATTCTTCCGCGCTTTACATTAGCGTTAAAGTTGCCATTAATTCTATCCGTTCCTGCCTTTAATCCTTCATCGTTTTGTTCGATAAGAATGACTTCAAATCCGCTGGACAAAAACGCGGTTACAATGCCAGACCCCATAGTGCCACCGCCAATAATTCCAACGGTTTTTACCGATAAAGGCTGGGCGTCAAACTGAGTTTTTGCGGCTGTACGCTCAGCTCCAAATGCAAAGCGAAGAGCTGCGGATTGCTCAGAAGTTCGCAAGCTCAAAAACTCTTCTCGCTCCAGTTTCATACCCTCTTCAATCGATAGATTAGTCGTACGTTTTAACAGTTTAGCCGCTACTACAGGTGCCAATTTTCCGCGAGATTTCTTAGTCAGCGCGCCAATCGCGGTGTCCCAGTCCTCAACCGTATCGTTAACTGGTTGCTCGCCGACCCGTTTAATGAGTGTTTCTCCGTTATCGATCATGGCATTAACGTAAGCAATAGTTTGTTGATCTAAATCGCTACCCGACTCAAATACCGCATCAAATAAATTGTACTCGGACAATGCATTCACGGAATAATGTTTACCTCCGGTAACCATTTCTAGCGCTTTGTTGGTTCCTACAATTCTTGGCAATCGCTGGGTTCCACCGGCTCCAGGAATAAGACCCAGGTTTACTTCCGGCAGGCCAACTTTGACATCAGCTAAGGCAACACGATAATGACAAGCTAACGCAACTTCAAAGCCACCACCTAACGAGGTACCAAACATGGATGCGACCACCGGCTTAGTGCTGGCTTCAATTCGATTAACAACATCGGGCAAATGAGGTTCAAGTGGTGTTGAGCCAAACTCTTTTATATCCGCACCGGCGATAAAAGTTCGCTTTGCGCAGCGAATGATAATCGCTTTAATCGAATCATCGCTTTCTAGTTCTTTAATACCATCAACAAGGCCCTGTCTTACTGATTGTGATAAGGCGTTCACCGGTGGATAATCGATAGTGATTATGCCAATGCTCTGTTGTTTTTCTAAATTTACGGGTGACTTAGTCATACTTGTTCTCTTTCATTTAGCTTAATTGAAGCGAGCCGAATAACCCATTGTTGGATTCTGCGGATCGGTATGTTTTGGTAAGTAGCCGTCAAACGATTCAAGCTCACTTGTTATATAACGGATTGAAGCCCGTTCAAATAATTTGTACAGGGATTTGACCAATTGGTTTGCCCTATGCCCCTGCCAATTATCAGGTAGCATATTGTCGGAGAGTTCATGGTCTTGTAATAAAATACGACGGTATTCATGGATCAATAGAACTCGCATCAAAAATACCTGTTGATCGGACAATGAATTTTTCTTTTCTAGTTGCTCAAGAAATGGCTGATAAATAGAGACTAAGGATTGATACCGGTGTTGAAGAAGCTCAAGATCCCACTTTTCATAAACTAGTCTCTTCAGTACTTGTTGCGAGTTTGTATCATTGGTTTTGGCCGAAAAAACAATGACGGAACCTTCTAGCTCTAACTCTTTGATAGTTTCATCTAGGGAATCTTGATCAAGCTTTGGGTGCGCGTAGGCTCCCGAGGATAACGAACTAAACCCCATCCATTTTAACTGACGCTTCAATTCAGGAAGCTTTACCTCATCGACGAAACTAGGCATTAAGATCAACCAATGATCATTAGCGGAACGATTATCTGCCGCGTAGATTCTGCGAGCAGCTTTGGTATAATGACTATGCGCGGTTTCGGTAAAACGATAATAACTCTTTCGGCCTATTTTTTTTGCCTCTAACCAATCCTCTTTCACCAATCTAAATACCGAGGTTCTGACTAGCCTTTCCGAATAACCGAATGGTTGAAGCGCATCAATCAAACTACCCAACCAAATCCAATTTCCATGTTGAGATATGACATCACCAAACAAAGTCACAATAATTGTACGACAACTAATGTTGGCGTTTTCAGGACGCTCTGCAATAAAATCAATAATGTTGTTAGTTGGTAAACTCACTTTAACTGAAAGTCAGTAACTAACTAAAGTCAAAGTCAATTTCAACGTCTTCCGATACCGGATGTGCTTGGCAGGTCAAGATCATACCTTCTTCGACTTCTTGTTCTGTCAGTGAATGATTCATGTCCATTTCGACTTTACCTTTGATCACTTTCGCTTTACAAGTCGCGCAGACACCACCTTTACAGGAGAATGGTAAGTCAGCGCCATTTTCCATGGCAGCGTCAAGAATGTTATCACCGCCCATTTCCAATTCTAATAATGTTTTTCGTCCAGCGACTTTAACCGATACATTAGCAATTTTTTCTCCATATTTTTCCGCACGCTTAGCCTGTTTGGCTGCAGCTTGTTCTTCTGATTCGCCAGAGAAAAACAACTCATAATGAACATTTTCAGGATCAAAATCCCATGATTCAAACGCCTTGGCAATATCTAACGTCATTTGCTCGGGTCCACAAACAAACACATCATTAAAACTGGCGATGCTTATCATTCCAGCGTTATTTAAATCGATAATTTTTTGTGCGCTAATTCGACCATTAAGCAGCTCGGCATCATTTTCTTCTTTCGTGAAGAAGTTAATCCATTGTAAGCGGTCTAAATATTGATTTTTAAGAAAACAGAGTCGCTCTCGAAACATCATCATCGGTGTACGCTGGTTACCATACATTAATGTAATTGTTGCATTTTTTTCTGTAGCGAGTATGGTTTCAACGTGGGATAGGATCGGTGTGATACCACTTCCAACCGCAACTAATAAGTAATTTTTATCACTCGTTTCATCAAGTTCAGAATAAAAATGTCCTTGCGGCGGCATGACTTCTAATGTCATGCCAGCTTTTAATTCGGTATTCGCATAATTAGAGAAAACGCCATCTTCAATCGCCTTTATACCCACTTGCAAGGTCTGGCTATCCACACCGCGGCAAATAGAATAAGAGCGTCTAATATCTTGGCCGTCGATATCCGCTTTAAGAGTCAGATGCTGCCCCTGAATATACTTAAAAGTATCTTTAAGGTCATCGGGAACATTAAAGGTCAACGACACGGAGTCTTTAGTTTGACGCTCGATATTTGATATGACTAGTGGATAAAAATTTGTGTCCATCGTAAAAACCCTTAACGCTCTCCACCAATTTGTTTTAATCCCCTCTCCCTCAGGGAGAGGGCTAGGGAGAGGGATTGTTTAGTTGTTGGCAATTAGAATAATTATCCTAAAAATTCTAATTCCTATATTTTTTGTATTGCTATCTTTCTGTCTTTCTCACTTTCTAGTTTCTTCTTTCCTAGCTCCTAGCTCCCAGCTCCCAGCTCCCAGCTCCTAATTTTCTCGCTTTCTCGCTTTCTCGCTTTCTAGCTTTCTCGTCTACTCGTCTTCTAAAAATGCTTAAAGTAGTCAAAAACCTCTGAACATTTATTACATTGACATAACGACTTACAAGCCGTCGAACCAAACTGGCTAATCACTTTAGTCTCTTTACTGTCACAAACTGGACAAACAATCTCATCAGCCTCATTTGGCGGCGCAATATGGATACTTTTTAAATGCGCTTTACCCGCAGGAGACATCATTTCGGTTGACCAAGCAGGCGCCAAGGTAATACTTAATTTCACTTCTTCATAGCCCGCGTTTAACAACGCTTGTTTCACATCTTGATTGATCGTATCAACCGCCGGACAACCGCTATAAGTTGGAGTAACGGTCACAACCACCGTACCATCCTCGAGTTGCACGTCCTGCAAAATTCCTAAATCCCAAATAGTTAAACCAGGTAATTCTGGGTCGTATACACTGTCCAAAATATCCCATATCTCTTGATGCGCAGAGTCATTTCTATAGGCTCGTCGCTTTGCATACTCAGGCGCAAGCGTTGGGATAATTTTCGTTTTGCTTTTCAGTTCCCTCTCCCTCCGGGAGAGGGCTAGGGAGAGGGTGTCTAAAACACCATTTAAATTTTCATCCATCTCATTATTCCAAAATCTAATGACTTCATAACCCAGACCTTCTAAGAATTTGGTCCTCTTTTCATCTTTGAGTTTTTCTTCAAAGTGTTGCCCACCATCAAGTTCAATTATCAGCTTTAGATCCCTTTGTACAAAATCAACGATGTAGGGTTCAATAACAAACTGTCTATAAAATTTAGTATTCTTAAATCTACTGGCGCGCAATTGATACCAGAGTTTTTTCTCCTGCTCGGTTTGATTCGTGCGCAATTCCTTTGCTCTCTGTTTTAGGAGCTTTTGGATCAAGATTTTCTCCTGTCGAGTTCGGAAGGTAATCTTATGCCTCTAAAGACTTCCCTCTCCCGAAGGGAGAGGGGACTAAAGATACGGTCTTAGTTTCTATTTCACCACGGAGGCAGTGACAACCACCGCACCATCCTCACGTTTCACGTCCTGCAAAATTCCTAAATCCCAAATAGTTAAGCCGGATAATACTGGGTCATTTATGCTGTCCGAAATATCCTATATTTCCTGATGTACGGAGTCATTTCTATAGCCTCCTCACTTATCATATTCTGGCGCTAGTGTTGGGATAATTTCTGATATGAAATTCTCTAATAAATCCTACACAGCAAGCTCAAAAACTCTACTACCACAGAGCCCACAAAGAGCGCTGAGAAAGAGATTAGAGAACACTGTTATTACAAATGAGATTCTAAGAATCTTCTTTTTACTCTGAGAGCTCTGTGTCCTCTGTGGTGAATATATTTTTTCTAGTCGCTCTATTCCTTTCTACCACTTCAACCCAGGATGCACTCGCTGTAAGTACTGCATTTCACTGAGCATATGACCAAGGTGTTCGGTATGGATCCCATTTCTTCCACCACGGATTTGTAACTGGCTATCTGGGAATTTCATTTCAGATTCCGCTAAAAATTCTTGTACTTGTTTATCCCAGTCCGCTTGCAAAGCTTCTCTATCAACAGCGATACCTTGTTCAACTAATTCTTTTTCCCAATCTTCCATTAGGAACATTTCACCAACGAAATTTTCTAGCTCATCGAGTGCTAGTTGCACTCGATGCTTACTCTCTTCGGTACCTTCTGATAATTGTTTGATCCAAGGCTCACTTCGTTTTAGATGATAACGACTTTCTTTAAGTGCTTTAGCTGCTATCGCGGCAACCTGACTATCGCTTGACTGGGTTAATTGCTGAAGATACTCGCAGTAAAATACGTCAACAAAGTATTGTCTGACCATGGTGAAAGCAAAATCGTTGATTGGTAATTCATGAATTAACGTGTTGGTAAATTCACGTTCATTTCGATGGTAAGCAATATCATCTTCTGTTCTGCCTTTGCCTTCAATTTCTACTGCGTACTGATAAAACATTCTAGCTCTGCCGATATAATCCAAAGCGATATTTGAAAGTGCTATATCTTCTTCTAGATAAGGCCCATTACTGCACCACTCGGATAGACGATGGCTCAATACTACGGAGTCGTCAGCCAAACCAACGAGAAAGCGATACAGATTTTCCGAGTTTTTATTCATAGTTTTAAGTCTTTTTCAAAGGTCTCACAATCGTCTTGATAGGAGACTTAAATAATATTGGCTTTTTGACGAGCTATAAAGCCGGCACTAATACTAAGTTCTTACGACCACTAAATAATGATTAAACATCAATATTTATCGAGACAAAATTACATATTGTTAACATTATCCGGGAGAACATAATGGGTTGCATGGCGATAGGGTTTATCGTCCATGGGGTCAACAAAGTTAGCGATATCTTCTTCTTGGGAAGCCGTTATATCCGTTGATTTAACCACCCAAACACTGACGCCTTCGGAACGTCGTAAATAACAGTCGCGCGCATACATTAATGCATGCTCAGGACTTTCCGCATGTAAACTTCCAACATGCTTGTGATCTAAACCACGATTAGAACGAACGAACACTTCATAAACTGCTAAGTGCTCTTGATTGATGTTGGCTGCTTGTTGCTCACTCATAATTATTTCCTTTGGTATCGATACCCCTCTCAAAAATACCGCTGTAAATTATTTCATCCCCTCTCCCCCAGGGAGAGGGTTAGGGAGAGGGGGCTTTTTAATTCTTGTTAGCTTTGGCTGTTAGCCTGGGTTATTGAACCTAGTGGTTAGCCTCATAGTTCTAGGCCGGCTACGCAAATTCAATTAAGCACTTTTTTGCTCTTTTTTAGCCTGCTGTTTTTCGCTGTAAGCTCTCACCGCTTCTCGCACCCACTCACCGTCTTGATGTGCTTTTTTGTGATGCTTTAAACGCTGGTAGTTACAAGGGCCACTGCCATTGATCACTTGATAGAACTCTTCCCAGTTAATTTCTCCAGAATCATATTGACCTAACTCTTCATTCCATTTGATTTCTGGATCAGGCATTTCTAAACCAAGTACTTCAATTTGTGGAACAGTTTGATCGATAAATTTCTGACGAAGATAATCGTTAGACTGACGTTTAATTTTCCACTGCATCGACTTGCCAGAATGAGCTGAATCGCTATCGTGTGGGCCAAACATCATAAGTGCCGGCCACCAGTTTCGGTTCATGGCATCCTGCGCCATCGCTTTTTGCTCTGGAGAACCATGGGCTAGTTCATACATAATTTCATAGCCCTGACGTTGGTGAAAACTTTCTTCCTTGCAGATCCGAATCATGGCTCTGGAATACGGGCCGTAGGAAGTTCTTTGTAAGGAGATTTGGTTAACGATTGCCGCTCCATCAACTAACCAACCAATAGCGCCGACGTCAGCCCATGTTAATGTTGGGTAATTGAAAATAGAAGCATACTTAGCCACACCTGTTTGCAACGCTTCAATCAGCTCGCTACGAGTAATGCCAAGGGACTCAGTCGCACTATATAAATAGAGCCCGTGTCCCGCTTCGTCTTGGACTTTAGACAACAGAACCGCTTTACGACGTAATGAGGGCGCGCGAGTAATCCAATTTCCCTCAGGCTGCATTCCAATCACTTCAGAATGAGCATGCTGAGACATTTGACGGATTAAGTTCTTGCGATAGGCGTCAGGCATCCAATCAGTTGGTTCAATTTTTTGCTCATCGGCAATTCGACGGTCAAATTCAATCTGTGCTGCAGCGTCATCAACAGTTTGCATTCTTTTCTCTCCAAATCGTTCAATCTGGTAATGATACCTAAAATATGAATATTCTTCAATTTTTGTATCATATCAGGCGAAAGAAAATCAGGGACAAAAATCTTATTCACCACAGAGGCACAGAGATCTCAGAGGGAAAAGCTATATGGCTCACTGGCGGAACAGCCGTATTTTGGCTTACTACAGTAAGTGCACACTAACAGTTTCTACATAATTAAAACAACTATTTACCAGAGCCTGCGACGCGAAGTGCTTTGGGTACAGAGATCACGATAGCTCAGAGGAAGAAACGGGCAACCGCTAGTTAAACTGGTTAGGCGTAAACTCACTGAATACCGTTATGAGTTTAGTTATTAAATTAATTACCAGCCAACAGTTCGGTCCTTTTTCACCTCTGAGATCTCTGTGCCTCTGTGGTAGAAATTGCTCTTTAGATCTTTAGGCTTTTTCTATGATCAAGGCAATCCCCTGACCAACCCCAATACACATAGTACACAGCGCGTATTTTCCGGCGCTACGTTGCAATTGGTAAGCCGCAGTGGTTACTAGTCGTGCGCCACTCATTCCCAAAGGATGACCTAGCGCTATTGCGCCACCGTTCGGATTTACCCTCGCGTCGTCGTCCTCTAGACCCAGCTCTCGCATGACTGCAAGGCCTTGTGCAGCGAAGGCTTCGTTTAACTCAATCACATCCATTTGCTCTAGGGTTAAACCGGCGTTCTTAAGTACTTTTCGAGAGGCCTCGACTGGGCCAAACCCCATAATTCGAGGCTCTAGACCTGATGTTGCCATTCCGACGACTCGCGCCAACGGTTTTAAACCTTGGGCTTCTAACTCATCTTCCGCCACCATCAATAGAGCACACGCGCCATCGTTAATGCCAGATGCGTTACCTGCGGTGACCGTGCCATCTTTCTTGAACGGAGTGCCTAATTTCGCTAGGCCTTCCATTGTGCTAGGACGTGGGTGTTCATCAACGCTAAATTCTTTCGTTTCCTTACGGTTAACTTTAACGGTAACCGGAATAATTTCTTCATCAAATACACCGGCGTTTTGAGCAGTTTGTGTTTTTTCCTGCGTTCTACAAGCAAACTTATCTTGGTCTTCACGACTAATATTAAACTGCTCAGCCACGTTTTCTGCGGTTTCTGGCATGCTATCTACACCATATTGCTCCGCTAATTTTTTGTTTACAAAACGCCACCCCATAGTTGTGTCATAGATTTCCGCTTTACGTGAAAACGGCGAATCCGCCTTTGGCATAACAAACGGTGCGCGAGACATTTGCTCCACGCCGCCCGCAATGGCCATAGATTGCTCGCCACAAGCAATAGAACGCGCAGCGGTACCAATGGCGTCCATACCAGAACCACATAAACGATTAATAGTCATTGCAGGAACAGACTGAGGCAGACCTGCCAATAAACCACTCATACGAGCAACGTTTCGGTTATCTTCACCGGCTTGATTAGCGCAACCGTAATACAAATCATCAATATCACCCCATTTCACCTGAGGATTACGTTCCATTAATGCTTTGATTGGAAGCGCGCCCAAATCATCAGCTCTAACCCGAGACAAAGAGCCACCGAATCGGCCGATAGGCGTTCGCACTGCATCACATATATATACTTTTTTCATGATTAAACCTTTTTTAAACAAAATTTTTACCACAGAGGCAGTGCCTGCCCCACGAAGTGCTTTGGGTACAGAGATCTCAGAGGGAAAGAAGGATCTAACTACTAATTAGCCAGCCGTTTTATTCCATCTTTTAGCAACTGCACGTTAAAATTAATGAGCAATCCAAGGCTAAGGTTAGCCATCTTTAAATATGTCAAAATTTGGGCTTCATGTATTGGCTCCAATCTTTTACAGGATTTAAGTTCGATGATTATTTGGTTATCGACCAAAATATCAAGCCTATACTTAGACTCTAACGCTTTACCCTTATAAATAATTGGCAGCTCTAACTGTCTTTGAGTACTAAGTCCCAGTTTGTTCAATTCATAGATCAAACATTCTTCATAGGTACTTTCCAGCAATCCAGGCCCTAGGTTTCTATGAACCTCGATGGCTGCACCAATAATCAGACCAGTCTTCTCTCCCTCTATTATCACAGGCAACCTCCTTGTTTTTCTGTTTTGACTATCTGTCGACTGATCTTCACGGCTTTTTTAAGATCTTGAGTACAATAGCATTTCTCTGCGCCTCTGCGCCTCCGTACCCAAAGCGCTTCACGGGGCAGGCTCTGGTGAATCAGCCTTTTATCACTTCTATAACTCGAGACGATACGTCCTTCGTACACAGACTCAGTAGACCAGGACCTAGTTGCCTATGAGCATCAATCGCCGCTCCAATGACCTTGCCCGTCAGTTCGCTATCAGCCTTTCTACCATAGCTTTCTATTCTTCTGAGATCTCGGTACCCAAAGCATTTCTCCGCGCCTCTGCGCCTCCGTGGTGAATCAGCCTTTTTGTCCTTTCTTACTTTCCTCTAAACTGAGGCTCCCGCTTTTCTATAAACGAAGCAACACCCTCACGGTAATCGTGACTTCGACCTAAATGCTGCATAGCCTTACGCTCTCTTTCTAGCTGTTCATTTAAACTGTAATCAAACGAAGTGTGTACTAACTCTTTGATATTAGCTAACGCTTCTGTTGGCTGTTTTGCTAGGTGGGTAGCCATTTTGCTTGACTCTTCCACTAAGCTTTCATCATCAACCACTTGGTAGATGATTCCCCACTGTTCAGCTTGTTCGGCTTTAACTTTAGTCCCTAGCATGGCCATTGCTTTTGCTCTGGGTAAACCGATTGCTCTAGCAAAGTGCCACGAACTTCCTGAATCTGGAACTAAGCCGACTTTAGCAAATGACAGGATGAAGGATGATGAACGCGCTGCCACGACAATATCACAAGCCATCACTAAACTAGCACCCGCTCCCGCTGCAACACCGTTTAGAGCACAAATAACTGGCATTTTGAGTCCGGTAATTCGGCGAATCATTGGGTTATAAAATTTTTCGACAGACATTCCGAGATCCGGCGGTGCCTGATCACTGCTGACAGCCCTATCTCCTAAATCTTGTCCGGCACAAAAACCTCTACCCGCTCCGGTCAATAAAAGACAACGTGTCTCGCCATCGGATGCAATATCATCGAGCGCAGATTGCAGTTCTTGATGCATTTCAACATTAAAACTGTTCAATTTATCCGGTCGATTGAGAGTTAACTTCGCTACCCCGTCAGCCTTTTCAACAACTATTGTTTGGTACATGGTTCCGCCTCATTTATAATTTGCGGCAAATTTTACCATGGTGACAAGCAGAACACAGAAAAAAGAGAAAAATTCTTTGCTCTTTAGTCACTCTCGTTCATCATGGAATATCATTGCTTAAAAAAACGTTATTTCCACTGGAGATTAGCTATGCCAATTTACGCGTTAGAAGACTTTATACCCGTTGTTAAAGCAAATACCTACATCCACCCTAGCGCTGAAATCATTGGTGACGTCATTATTGAGGAGCATTGTTTCATTGGTCCGGGAGCGGTTTTACGCGGCGATTTTGGTCGTATTTACGTAGGACATCACTCCAATATACAAGATACCTGTGTACTGCATAGCTTCCCAGACAAGGATTGTCACTTAGAACCTTACAGTCATATTGGGCATGGAGCCATCTTACACGGCTGCCGAATTGGTGAACATTCACTGGTGGGTATGAACGCTGTGGTTATGGACGATACCGTTTTGGGTGCCGAATCATTTGTGGCGGCCAGCTCCTTCGTTCGCTCAGGATTTAAATGCGATCCACGCTCTATGGTAATGGGTGTACCCGCTAAAGTCGTTAGACAGGTAACTGATCAAGAGTTTGGCTGGAAAAAGAAAGGGACACAGGAATACGTGCAGCTTGGACAACGCTTTCGAGAAACCATTCGAGAAGTAAAACCGTTAGAACAAGAGCAGGCCAATCGACCGAGATTTGAGGAGTCTGAACACAGGCCTAAAGAATAACTAAACGACTGAAACACAGCCAGCCTAGAGAAAAAGAGAAAACAATGTCTACTTTGTCAAAAAAAAGTATTTTAGACCACCTTACTGAAGCGGTTTTAGAAGTGAACCGAGCCTTTGGATTAACCATACGCGATCTATTTTTTAGACCCGAGAAAGTAGTCAATTGCTACCTTAGCAAAGAAAAACCTTTCGATTATGTCAACCCGTTTCGTTACGCATTTCTTATGGTTTCATTTTACGTAGCACTATCAACCATGATTCAATTTGACGCAGCTTCTGTTATTTCTAAATCTGATCAAAATCTAGCCCCTTCAATTACAGGTTTAATCGAGCTTCTCCATAATGCCACCGCTTTTTTTATGTTTATTTCAATCATACCCGCCGCTTGGCTAATGAAAAAGCTCTTTTCAAAAAGTGGGAAAAGTAGCAGCGAATGCTATGTGATCCTTCTCTATGGTTACGCTCAAATCACTTTGGTCATGATTACTTTTATCTTACCACTAGCTTATCTACTAGACGATCATCGAATCATTCAAGCGACCATTGTTTTTTCATTACCTTATGGCATATGGCAAGCTTATAGAATATTTGATTATTCATTATTTTCCGCGGGGTGGCGAGCGGTTCTATCTCAGATTACATACAACTTTGTTCATGTATCTTTTATTTTTGTTATTGCTATGGTGATCGGCGCAAAACATTACTATGAAGAAAATAATTCAATCGAAGAAAAAACGAATATTGCTGAAGAGGTTCGCCTAAAGCTAGTTTAGCCTATTTGCGAATTTGTCAACGTAACAAAGAAAAATTCAGAAAAAATACAAAGCGATAGAGAAATACGACAAACGACAAACGACAAAAAATAGTGACAAAAAAAAGCCTGCTACATGCAGGCCAAAGGTTTGGAGCGTAAGAGTAAACTGAATTAGCTATATAATAATTAAAGTAAAGTATTTGGCAGAGTTTTTACATTTATGACTCAAGTTGATTGATAAGTGTTTCAATGCCATCGACATATTTAGGCAAGTCTATTATTTCTATTTGATTCGTTTCACGGTTCGCCCGTAATGAGCCTTCAAAACTCACTAAACTTCGAATCGCTGGTATTAATGATTTTGCCTGCAGATTTTTTAACTGTATCACTCGCTTTATCATGCGATCTTTGACATCATCTTTAAGACGTTTTTTAGCTTCGTTCCGGAGCTGTTTCGGATCAAATTTTTCAACATCTAAGTTAGCAAAAATATCTTCAAGAACCGCGAGCGTTTCCGGTTTGGCGGCAACCACCAATTTATTGGTACCCGAAACCGAGGCTAAATGCCCTTGTTTTGCAATCAAGACTCGTATAACTGGAATAACCTTCCTGACTATTTTCTCATCAACATGAAACGTTTTCACATTGATGCTCCTATGGGTATCGATAGCGGTGGCATGACTGGCTGATACGCCACAAAACATAACGATAACGGAGAGCTTCTTAAGAAATTTGGTCACGCGGATTTTAGCCATGATTAGCTTCCTTGTTTTTTGATTTATGTAAACAATCTAAACGTGATATCAAATAAAAGGGGTTAATCTTTCTAAGCGATGCTCAATTAAATCTATTCGCGCTTGATTTAATCAAACTAAATCTATCCACCTCAAATCAATCTACACTAAATTTGTTCACCCCAAATCTATCTACACTAAACCTACTCACCCCAAGTCTATTCGAAGTTTCTATATATCAAGGGTTAAGCTATCGGTAGTCGCTCGAGAAACACAAGGACACATCATTTTGTCGACATCTTTTTCCTCTTTAGTTAAAACGCTGTCCTTATGCTGCGCACTGCCATCAATCACTTTTACAGCGCAAGATCGACAAACACCTGTCTTACAACTAAAGGGGATCGAAACCCCTTGATCTAACATAGCATCTAATAGGCTTTGATCTTTTTTTACCTGTATCGTTTTCTCGGAGCGTTTTAATATCAGCTCTACCGGTTTTGCCTGTGGGTCAACCACCGCTGAGAAAGCTTCAAAACGGATCCTATTAAGATCGATATTCTGCGCTTTTGCTTCTTTTTTTACCGCCTCAATAAGCCGGTTAGGACCACACAAATAGATCTGAGCATCCTTTGAAATTGTTTTTAGTAAGCTTGCAATATCTAAACGCTGATTATCGGCCGAAGAGTAAATATGTATGGACTCGCCAAACTCTCTGGCTAATCGGTCCCTAAATGGCATTGCTTGTATATTTTTTCCTGCATAATGTAATTCAAACTTATGTCCTTTCGCTTTTAGTTCCTGCGCCATTGCTTTGATAGGTGTAATACCAATACCTCCGGCAATTAGCACTTTAGGTGCAGCTGAATCATCAAGCTGGAAATGGTTTTCAGGCTTGCTACAAAAAATAATTTGACCCAACTGGTAGCTTTCATGAATTGCTACAGAACCACCACTTCCCTCATCCTCTCGTAGTATAGCGACTTCATAAATATCTCTTCGAGCGGGATTTGAGCATATAGAGTAATGACGTTTTGTGGTTTCACCATTGGCCAATTTTACCGGCAGCTGAATGTGCGAACCGGCTTTGACTTTTGGCAGTGCTCCACCTCGAATATCACGCAACTCAAAAGCTCTTACCTTTGGCGCTAGTTGACGTATACCGCTAACCACCAGTTCAAGTTCGCCTTCGCCATAGCTATTGGCATCATCACCATTACCATTGCTAAAAGGCTGTTTAGTAGATGAAGAACCAGAGGTTGATATTTGACTCTTTAAACGTTGATTTTCATGCTGTAAGAGTTCCAATAATTGATTAACATATTGTTCGGTAAATCTCGGCGTAATGTGCTGAGGACAATTCCAATCAAACCCCTCGATATGAATTTTGAAACCACGCTCAACCTGTGCTCGATAGTCTGCGACTTCTAGCTGAGCAAGAGTCTCCCAGTCGTTTTCTGGAATAGCGCTAACACGGCCAAGAATCTTCATTCGCGCTCGATTCGGATAATCCATTAGGATCAACGAAACACGATCATTCTTTCTAAAATTTCCAGTGCTTACATATTGTCGGTTGCCGCTAAAATCGGCAAATCCAATTGTCTGCGCATCTAGCACTTTTAGGAAACCTGCGGGTCCACCGCGGTGCTGTACATAAGGCCAATCGGTTTCACTAACGCTTGCCATATAAAAACTATCACGGGCGTGAATAAAATCTGCTTCGCGTTGACTCAACATAAAGTTATAGTCTTCACCTTGCTCCATTGAAGAATAGCCACTACGACTATTTTGCTCAGTTTGCACCTGTTTTACTTGGTCGGTAAAAGCGATTTCTACGTATTTGTGTCCCATATATTGCCCCGTCAATGAATCGATTAAATGATTTATTCAATAGAAAGACTAGGCACATTGGGGCTCTAAACGACTACAAAATTCCCAATGTGCCCCTAAGTTTCTAAGAAGCTTTCTGCAAAGAAACTTTCGGAAAGTCAATTTCGACTCGGCTTGCTTTACCCAAAATATTAGTCATAACATTCATTCCGACATGGGTAATAATTTCGACAATATCCGACTCACTATAACCAGCGTTACGAGCTTCAAGTAATTCAGCCGTGGTGATTTCTCCGTTATGTTCAGCCAATGCTTTAGCCAGCTTTACCGCAGTAGCGGCTTTGGCGTCTTGACTATCACCGGCGCGATTAGCATCCATTTCGGCGTTACTTAGTCCAGCTTTTCTGCCGATAGCAGTGTGAGCGGAAACACAGTATTCGCAGGCGTTCTGTTCTGCCAAGGCCAATGCAATTCTTTCCTTAGTTGGCGCATCTAATGAACCTTCGTTAGCAATCGTGTGCAATCCCAAGAATGCTTTAAGTGCGGCTGGTGAGTTAGCAAAGACTTTTAGGAAGTTAGGTACCATTCCTAATTGAGAAGTGATCGCTGCGTATAATGCTGCTTGTTCTTCGTTCGCTGATTCGTTTGATACTAAGTTAATTCGACTCATGATTGTTTCCTCAAGTAATTTAATAAAAGACTAAAATGTCGCATTGATTGCTCCAAAAGACGTTTTGGAAAACCTTTTCACTGCGAGTGAGGTTATTGTGCCAAATAACGATTGAGTAAAGAATAGTCATAAATTACAATAGATTATTCCACTTAATGGAATAACAAATATTAAAAGAGCGGAATAGCGCTTTAACAGAATAGTAAAATAACCTGGTTTTTCGAAAGCTATGCTTCGTGGGAGTATTGATGGATCGGTTACATTTAATGACAGTGTTTGTGGCGGTTGCTGAAGAGCAAGGATTTGCCGCGGCGGCAAGACGACTTGCAATGTCTCCTCCTGCCGTCACAAGGGCTATTTCAGCCTTAGAAGAACGTCTTGCAGTAAAACTACTCAATCGAACCACGCGATTTGTTCGAGCGACGGAAGCTGGCTTACGCTATTTAGAAGATGCTCGTAAAATATTACACGATGTCGATGTGGCGGATGAAGCCGCCGCCGGAATCAATGCCGAGCCACAAGGACATTTAACCGTGACTGCGCCGGTAATGTTTGGCCAGCTACATGTCATTCCAGGAGTTGTGGACTACTTAAACCAGTTTCCAAAAACCCAGGTTAATACTGTATTTCTTGATCGTGTCGTTAATTTGCTTGAAGAAGGCATAGATGTAGGTGTTCGGATTGGCGAACTACCGGACTCAAGCATGAGAGCGTTAAAAGTGGGTCAGGTAAGAACTATTTTGGTCGCTTCACCTGAATATATAAACCGCAAAGGGATCCCAAATCATCCGGAGGAACTTCGCAAGCATGACATTATTGCCTCTAACAGCTCGAGCTTAGTGTCTAACTGGCAGTTTAGAAGCAATGACAACACAAAACAATTAAACCAAGCGGTTCGGCTTAATGCTCGGCTAAACGTTAATTCCAATTTATCGGCAATCGAAGCAGCAATACAAGGCTTTGGAATTACCCGAATACTTTCCTATCAAGCAAGTAAACAATTGCAATCTGGGCAATTAAAAATACTGTTAGAAAACTTCGAGCCCGAACCACTGCCTATCAATATTGTTCATAGAGAAGGTCGCCTAGCGACGACCAAAGTTCGAGCCTTCATTGATCTAATGGCTGATAAACTTCGTTCAAACCGGTCGTTAAATTAACCGTGTGCCATTACCGTAAAAGCCGTTATTGATCATTGGGGAGTCGGTGGCATGGTTAACTTACTAAATACCGTATATGGCATCAACCGCTGGGACTAAGGCGACGCTCCTATAGCTATTATTCATGGAACAGGCGATTCAACGGTATTATTTGAAGAAGCTGAGGATCTTGTACTCTTCTATCAAAATAGCGGTGCCTACTATGAGTAAAAATTACCCACGCTATCTTAGAAAAAGTACATTCTCAGCGTTTCAATTGAAGCACCGACACTGGTGCAGTATTTTCGTTAAATCACTTCAAGGGTATCAGGATCTTTTAGGAAATACACAGCCAAAATAATTAGCGCTACTGGAAACATCAGCAAGTTAACGATTGCGAATAGTATCGTCGCTTGAAGCAGGCATATTATTAACAACATCACCGCAAAATATTTTATTAGCGGCGCATTAACGCTATTTTTTGTAAGAATGACAACGCTTAAGCCTAACCCTGCTATAACATAAACCACTAGCGCCGCAATTGCCGTAAACACGCTTGTTCCAACTATCCCATCGATAGTCTCACTGGAAGTACTATCTTGGAAAAATACTAAAAATAGGTCGGCGAAAATACTGGCATGAAAGAAAAATATGCTGCCAATAATAATGTACAAAAGTATTCTCGCGGCGTTAGAGTTTAGTTGATCATTAAAGGCCCTAACAAGGCTCATATATATGTAGATTTCTAGAATACCAATTAGTAAAAATAGGCCATCTATCCATGTTAATGTGAGCATATCTTCACGTAACGCTTGTTCAAAATCTTGCCCGTCTGCGCCTACAACTAATACAATACTCCAATACAATGGAAACAATAAAGCTAGCGCAATTGCTGCAATTCCTGGTTTAACATAATTACCGTTCATTAAACTTCTCCTTTTTCATCCTATCGATTTTTCGAGGCTAACTTTTAAAGTTCCTCTAAAACTTCCTCGTAAGCCAAAATATCACCTGGCTGACAATTCAATGTTTGGCAAATTGCCTCAAGAGTACTGAATCTAATTGCTTTAACTTTGCCGTTTTTTAGCAAAGACAAATTGGTCATCGAAATGCCTATACGCTGCGATAATTCAGTCAACGACATTTTTTTCTTGGCAAGTTCGACATCTAAGTTAATTCGTATATTCATGTTTCTAGAGTACGTGCGAGCTTTATGATTGTCAAATATAATTTTATTACAAACGTAAAATTAATTATGTTAAGCATCATTAGAAAGATTTTTATACGATTTATTTATTGCCCTGTAGGCCGCTAACTTAGGGCTTATTGAGGTGGCGGAGTTAGCGTATTAGGTAGGCTGTATTATTTGTGATGCTTGGGCGGAAGTGATTACAATCAGAGTATACATGGGAACAAAAAACAAGAGAGTAAACTCTCTTGTTTTTTGTTTGTTTTTTATTTTTCAAAATTCCTCGCTAACCATATCGACATGGATTTAATAACTTCGTTATCAAGTGTAGTTTCGATTTTTGAATATTCATCTACCGCGCCAGAATTAGCGGGCTGAAACATGTGATTTAGTCCCCGAAAAATCTTACTCTCTACTTCTACCTGCTCTTCATTTAAGGCGCTCAAGATGCCTTCGATATTCTGTTTGGCTGGAACTTGTGAGTCCATATCACCATTTAGAATTAGCGCTTTCCCCTTGAATTTATTCCATGAAGGCAACGGCGTCTGTTGCAAAAACTCGCGGAAAGAATCGCTTTCAGCAGATGCAAAACTCAAAGTACCGCTATTTTTATTGACCCATTTATCAACCGCTTCCGCCATTTTTCCCGTTAAACCAGCGTACAGAGTTTCCACTTTATTTTTGCGTTCTATCGACGAAGGCGTTTCTAAGACCATACTATAAAACTGACTGCTAAATTCTAACAATAAGTCAGTTTCTGATTTTGTTGCACCTTTTGCAGCAGGCTCTGTTTGGTCTTGTAGTAATAATATATCCTTTACCGACATACCTGGGCCCGCCAAAGAAACAATACCTTGAACCTTTTCTACTTCAGAAACCATCGCTGATACCAAACTACCTTCACTATGACCAATTAATACAATCTGGTTTGGCTCTACATTGCTTTGCTTTTTTAAGAACTGCAGTCCAGCTTGGGTGTCCATAACAAAATCTTTTAAAGTCGCATCCTGGAAAATTCCTGACGAACGGTTGACGCCTCTTTTGTCCGAGCGAAGAACAATAAAACCTAGCTTCGTAAAATGATCTGCCAATACTTTAAATGGCCTATGCCCTGCATGATACGAATCTCTGTGGTTTGGTCCCGAACCGGCCACTAGCATTATCGCCGGATATTGGCCTACTTTTTGTGGAGCCGTTAGCGTTCCGGACAGCCAAATCCCATCTTCTACGCTTTGGTAGTTTACTTCCCGTTGCGTGTACCCTTCGGCTTTTTTAGGCGTCTGCTTTCTAATTTGTTCAGGTAGTTGTTCTATTCTTTTTAGATCCAACTTAAAAACGCTGTCTCCCTGATGAAACTTTGCGTTAATGACCTTTTTATCATCAGTTATTTGACCTACAATTTTGACCGGTGCACCTGCCATCTGTAACGTAAGAAAGTTATTCTTCACCGCTACAGATGAAACCGAAATATAGCGAGCACCTTGATCTAAGCTAGCGATATTCCCCCCCCACTTGCCATCAGCTTTTCTAAAAACTTCAATACCTATCCTTAAAGTTGGCCCCCCGGGGATAACCATGTTTCCTAACCAAGCACCCTTGATATCATCGAGCTGTGTTGCCGCCACACAGATCTGATTAAAAATGATAAACGTTGTACTTATGATTATTTTGCTAATAACTTGTTTCATTGAATATCCTTAACTTTGTAACTTGTGTTGCCAAATATACTAGCCAAAAACCACATGCATAGCAATACGATGTACATAGCTATACGATGCAAGAGGAGATTGATTTCAGATTGAGACTAACTAAGCCTATGAAATATAGAGACTTTATCTCTTGAGAAAAATATGTAACCAACCATTGCCAAACTAGGTATATAGCCATACTATGTAGTTAAAAGTGGCTTCAAAATTAAATACATGTGAAACAGATATGGAATCAGAACAAATATTAGACCGATGGATTCCACAATTCAGGAAGGGATTGTTAGAATTCATCATCTTGCTAAAGCTTCAGCAAGGTAATATTTACGGCTACGAGCTAGCCGTAGAAATAAAGCGTTTGACAGAAATAGAGGTTGCAGAAGGCACCTTATATCCTTTGTTAAATAGGTTAAAAAGAGATGGTTTAGTCACAACCGAGTGGCAGTCTGTTGACGGAGGCTCACCTCGAAAATATTATGAAATAACACCTTTAGGTGTTGAAACATTAGTAAAAATGAAAACAACCTGGACACAAACCCACAATTCAATTTTTAATATGGTGATGCAATCATGACATCAACATTCCCTATTAAGAGCGAAACAGCTCAACAAGTTTGGAATATTTTCGACCGCGAATTAATTCATAAACTTAAACCTCTTCCAGAGGACGAAAGAACTGATATTAGAATGGAAATACTAAGTCACCTCTTCGAGTCAACCGTGAACAACGACAATGGTAGTGATACAGAAGAGATCCGGCTGATTAATGCCATATCCCGGCTCGGGTCTCCTGAGGAGTATCTGGACCCTTTGATTAGCGATATATTGTTGCATCAAAAAGCTTCAAAAGGACACCCTGCCGCGGTACTCCAAAGTTTGCGCGACAGCGCTAAAAAGAGCTTACTTCACGGCTTAATGACTCTCGTATTAGGTATGGGTTATTTTTGGGTCATTATGCTTTTCATCATGTCTGTTATGCACATAATTAATCCTGACGTTGGTATTTGGTACTATCCTACCGGTGAAATTTCTCTGTCTTTCAGCGAACAACCTGACGCTATGCAATGGCAAACCGGTTGGTTTTCACTAATCGGTATTATGAGCAGCTCGGCTGCTTATTGGGGATTAAATAAACTTCTAAGTTATTTTATTTCAAAATCGAAAGCCTAAAATTATACTTAGCCACCACTCAACTGGGAGTTCTTTTTATTAAAGCACGGTCTAGTCTTTGACTAAGCTGAGTGATAATTTCAAGCAGCTGATTAAAGGCTAATCGCTGCTAGACATTGCCGGCGAGCAGAATACGTGGTTCAGATAAATCAGAATGTTTAAAGTAAAACGTTTAAAGCAAAATCTCTAGACCAAAAACAACCAAGAGTATTCCAATAGTTATTGCATACATTTTTTGTGAGCTTGCAGAATAACTCCCCCGTAGTTTTAGTCCTACCAACGGCCTTAACGGCTCAAACCTTCTAGCAACTTCAAAGAAGATAGCGCTACCCAGAAAGGTTAATCCAATGACTACGGCAGGCTCTAACCAAGGACCGAGCCTCAATGCCGTTAACTCAAATCCAAAAATGATAATAAGCGTTTGGTGGATAATATAATAGGGATAAACGGCCTCATTAAAATAAGCCAGCCGCTTGGACGGACGGTTAAGATATCGCGCCCCAAGGGCTAATATAGCTAAAACCCAGACGACTCGATCGGCGGAATGGATAATTACGCCAGTTAGTTGCATGGCGGCAGATAGCGGCTCCGATTGTGCAGTCCAAACGAGGTTATAGAAAACCACTAGTACCAGATAACTCAATAATCCGAGTGTTAGTATGCTAAGTGCGTTCTGCCTTAGTTTTTCCCAAAGCCGAGGTTGCCAGCCTAACAAATAGCCATAACAAAGGAATAAGAAGCCCAGTGCCTCTCGTTCATCATCAATGAGTATCTGAATGGTTAATACCGGTATGAGCATCAGTATTGAAATCAACCAGCCATTCATATTCGACAGCTTTTTGGTGGCTCTAGTCACGGCTTGCGAATTAAACAGTGGCAACAGCAATAACAAATACAAAGAAAATTGCCATAACTCTCGCAAATACCATAAGTGGTTCACGTCAATATGTGGGTAAATTCCTGGACGATAGTTGTCAAATAACGGGTTATCTAACTGAAAAAACTGCTGATAAAACTGCCAGTAGCTTATGTTTGAATCGCCGTTAAAGGTCATTTCATAATAGAGCTGTGGCGGAACAATCACTAAAACACCGAAAAGCAGTGGCAATAGTAATCGATAACTTCTTTGCTTTACAAAATGCACGATTGAGATCTTGGCCAGTATAAAACGTATGGCTATACCAGAAATCATCCATAAAATAGGCATGCGCCATGGATTAACCAGTAGCATGACACTTTGCAAGCTTTCACTTAGGTACTGACTCTTAATATGAAATCCCCAGTCTTGCACATAAAGCATGCCGCAATGGTAAAAAATCAGTAGAGCAAATGCCAAGATCCGCAACCAATCCAAATCCAATCGACGTGCTGGTAGGTCTGCTGTAGGCGGTTTAAAGTAACTGCCCCATTGTTTAATTTGACTAAGCAAAGTAATTCTCCATAGAAATTAGACGAGAGATGGCTGATGTTTTAGTCAACATCATGCGTTGGGACGAAAGGTGATACAATCCCTATGTGACTGATTTACATGCTATTGTTATAAGCGGCAGGATAATGTGACAAGCGGTTTTGCCCATTGAACAGTTTTAGTAGCCGTCATTGTTT
>CAJQOL010000131.1 GCA_905479925.1 uncultured Kangiellaceae bacterium
AATGGTGGCCCGAGACAGAATTGAACTGTCGACACAAGGATTTTCAATCCTCTGCTCTACCGACTGAGCTATCAGGCCACTGATTCTTTACTTTCAGGCTTCCACTTTCGTGTCTGTGCCTTCAAGAGCGCGCTATTAAACTAGGATCGGGTTTTAATGTCAAGCGCGATAATTGAAATTTCTCATAATTTTAGAGAAAAAGCATAAACAGTCTTTAAGATTGTCCTATGAATGGAGCCAAACGGACAATAAAGCCAAAATTGGCCTATTCAGGAACATAACCTTCAACTTTGTCATAGTCGCCACCAAACAGAAACTTCTCCATTTCTCCCTTTAGGTAACTGCGGGCGTCGGCATCCGCCAAACTGAGGTGTTTTTCATTGATAAGCATGGTCTGGTGCTTCATCCACATTTGCCAACCTTCCGCAGAAATAGATTCAGCAATTTTTTGACCTAGTTCCCCGGGAACCGGCTCAAATCCTAGCGGTGCGGCTTCTTTTTTCATCTTTTCGCAGAAAACCATAGGTATCCTTAATTTATTTAAATAATTCAGTGTATGAATCGCGTGTCGTTTGTCAATATAGCTTCAAATGAGGCTATCAAATGAGATTACCAATTGAGACTAAAAATGCTTATTTAAAAACTTCTTAATTGGAGTCGGCAACGCTAATTTTTCAATCTGATCAATATTATGCCACGCCATACCAGAATTATCTTCAACCAAAGTAGTTGTTTTCAGCCCTTTGGATTTTATGACGTCTACTTCTAAATGATAATGGCTAAAAGTGTGCTTAAACTGGTCGAACACAGTGGTTTGTTCTATAACTGTGCCAGTTGGACTGACTTCCGGTAAGCACCAAAGTCCGCCCCAAATGCCAGTTGGTGGGCGTTTATTGAGTAAAATTTGATTTTCATCATCTATCGATAGATACATTACAGTTTGTTTGGTTGGTATTCGTTTTTTCGGCTTTCGGTGCGGGTATTCTGCCGTTTTATCTTGAGCGTGAGCCAAACAGTGAGTTGATAGCGGGCATTCGCAACAGATGGGGCGAGAGCGACTACACAGGCCAGCGCCCAAATCCATCATCGCTTGGTTGAAATCGCCGGTTCGCTTTTTTGGCGTGTACTCCCTCGATAGTTGCCAAAGCGCTTTTAATACGCTGCTTTTTCCGTACCACCCATCCACCAGAAAGACACGGGCGAGTACCCGTTTAACATTACCGTCCAGAATGGCATCATCTTTTCCGTAGGCTAAGGATAAAATTGCGCCTCCGGTAGACTCGCCTATTCCCGGCAGTTGAATAATATCTGCAAGGCTTTGCGGAAATTCTCCGGCATGGTCTTTTACAATTGTTTTTGCACAGGCATGCAGATTTCTAGCGCGAGAGTAATAGCCTAGCCCTGCCCAGTGGTGCAGAACATCGTCAATATCAGCCTCCGCTAAACTCTGTACCGTTGGGAAACTTTGCATAAATTTTCGGTAATAGGGAATAACCGTTTTTACCTGGGTTTGCTGCAGCATGATTTCGGATACCCATACCCGGTAGCCGTTTTTTTCAAGTTGCCACGGTAGGTTTTTACGCCCATGCAGGTCATAGAATGCGAGCATTTTCTTGGCGAACGTGGCGGGGGGAATAACCATTAAATCAGGCCCTAGAGTTCTCTAACTAGTCATATGAGTGGGTGCGACGCCAATGCTTAAATGATGTCGTAATAAAAAGGGATAAAAAACGATAAGGTAATCCACATAATAAGAACCAGCGGAATACCTATTCTCATGAAATCTGAAAAGTGATAGCCACCGGCGTTCATGACTAAAAGGTTGGTTTTATAGGCCATCGGCGTTGCATAGCTAAAATTAGCGCCAAACAATACCGCAATAACAAAAGGCTCCGGAGCCATGCCTAAATGGTTGGCAACGCTAATGGCGATAGGCGTTCCAATAACCGCCGCGGCATTGTTAGACACGATATTGGTTAAAATTGCTAGTAGCAGCATCAAAGCGCTAATTATGAAAGCAGGGTGAAGACTCGAAGTCGAATAAAGAAATACCTCCGCTAGATAGTCAGCACCACCGGTTTTTAGCAGGGCTTCTCCGAGTGCAAGACTAGCCACAACAATGAGTATAACCTGAGTGCTCAGGGCGCGACCTGCGTCAACCCAGTCTAAACAACGGGTCATCAATAGCAGCAGCACCCCAACAATAGCGCTAACGGCGATAGGCAAAATGCCAGCCGCTGCAACGCCAACGATACCTAACATAATCGCCAAAGCGGTAGGGGCTTTTGAGGTATGGGGAAGGTCCGTGGTAGCATCCAGAATCAGGAAGTCACCTTTCTTTTTCATTTCCGCTATTTTCTCTCGAGAGCCTTGCACCAGCAAAATATCGCCGACATGTAAGGATACGCTACCGAGTTTTTTGAATAGGTCGATTTCTTTTCCTTCTCTATGCAGCGCCACTGCCACTAGCGAGTATTGGTCTACGAAGCGAATATTTTTAAGCGTTGAACCCGCCAGCGGAGATCCCGGCGCGACAATAACTTCAACCAGTTGTTGGTCATCCGCCACTAATGGGTGCTCGTCATCAACTTGGTGTTTTCCAACAAAAAGCTTAGCGCCAAGTATCTTCTCATAATCTTTCAAGTTTTCGGCGGTATCCGAGACGCGGACTTTGTCGCCGGCGTGCAGAATAACATCGGGCATTGGCATTATTCTTATATCGGAAGCGGTTCCCACTCGCTGGATTCTATCGACTTTAAGTTGTCCGTCAGAATGTTGAATAACCTCTGCTAACGTTTTACCAACCGAAAAGCCATCTTCATCGATGGTTAGATGTGCGGTAAAAATTCTTGGTGTTTCGTCATCCAGCATCGAGCTTCGCTCTGGGAGCATTTTGGGTGCGACTAACCACAAGTAGGCAATGGCGACAGAGCCGGCGACAAGCGCCGGTACTGCAAAGTCAAAAAGTCCTAACCGCTGCATACCTTGTTCCGCTGCAACCGCTACCACTAATAAGTTGGTTGAGGTGCCAACGGTTGTCGACATTCCGCCAACTAAAGTGGCAAAGCCCATTGGCATAAGCAGTCCGGAATGGGAGGTATTGGTTCTTACCGCGACACTTATCAATATGGGTAGCATTAGTACAACGATGGGTGTGTTGTTCATAAAGGCCGAAAGGATTCCGGATACTAACAAAGTGATTAATAGAGAAAACGTTGGGCTTAAACGCCAAAGCTTCCCCAGCATGCGGCCAACCGGTTCTAGCGCGCCTGTCCTAACCAACCCTTGGCCGGCAATCATTAATCCGCATACCGCGATAAGTGCCTCGTGACCGAAACCAAAAAAGAAATCTATCGACTCAATACGCTCGCCTTGCTCCGATACAAAGGGGACAAGCTCAAAACCAACGGTGATGAGGATCAATACACCGAGGCAGCTTGATTCCAGCCGTATATCCTCTCGGCGGAACAAATATAGCGCGACAACCGTCAACAAAAGAACGGCTAAAGCGTGGTAATTAGGGACAGATGGGAACATTAAGGGCTGAAAATCCGCTGTTTTTATTCAAGGCGATTAGTCTTAAAGCTATCAGCTTTTCTAAAATCGTCAATGATTAATTAGTTTTTGATCGACATTAGTCTGTCTGTACGCCGTTAAATTGGTGAAATAAAGGGGCTCTAATCCGCTATAAAATTTGGGGATTAAGCTTTCAGTTGCTATAATTCGCGCCCTCTCAGCCAGATAGATGTTGCTACCGTGGAACAATTTCAACGCAAAATAAGAAGTTTTGTTAGACGTGAAGGTCGTATGACGCCGGGGCAAGCTTCTGCCTATGAATCGATGATGCCGCTGTATGGTTTTGAATATAAAAAACAGCGCTTAGATTTAGTCGAATTATTCGGCAATGATAATCCAGTAAGCCTTGAAATAGGGTTTGGTATGGGGGCTTCCCTTGCTGAGCAAGCCAAACGCTATCCAGAACGTAATTTCATTGGCATTGAAGTACATAGGCCTGGTGTTGGTTCGCTATTGGTAAGAATGAAAGAGTACCAATTAAGCAATATTCGAGTAATTTCCCACGATGCGGTTGAAGTTCTGGAAGATATGCTAGCGGATGATTGTTTAGAGTTGCTACAGTTGTTCTTTCCCGACCCATGGCACAAGAAAAAACATCATAAGCGGCGAATTCTTAACGCGCCGTTTTCACAGTTGGTGCGCTCAAAAATAAAACCCGGCGGTCATTTTCATATGGCGACGGATTGGCAAAATTATGCAGAGCAAATGTTAGAAGTCATGACTGAATCCCCTGGATGGGTTAATTGTTCTGAATCTAATGATTACATTCCTCAACCAGAAAATAGACCGATAACCAAATTTCAAAAGCGCGGCGAAGGCTTAGGGCATGGTGTTTGGGACTTAATGTTTCAGAAAACCGCAGCTGATTAGCTAGCGTTTATAGGGAGTAGCCGAATGTTAAAGCAGATCAATATCGACCAAGCGAAACAATTGATAACGAATGACAAGGCTAACATCGTTGATATACGCGATCCCGCCAGTTTTGCTGCTGGCCACATTGAGTCAGCGGTACGAATAGACAACGATAATGTACAAGCTTTTGTCGACTCAGCCGATAAGTCGGTACCATTGATTGTATGCTGTTATCACGGCAACTCTAGTAAACCGGCATCGGAGATGTTTGCCAGCGTCGGCTTTGATAGTTATAGCCTCGACGGTGGAATGGCCGAGTGGGTGATAACTAATGCGGTGGTTGTTGACTAGTAATTCTGACTTAGTCACATATTTGGTCACGATGTGCGGCTAAAATTGTCTAAAATGTAACCAAAAGCGGGTAAAACGATTGATTCATCGGCTTCGTTTTGAGAAAATACGCCACTTTCAAAATACCCCCCCAAAATACATAGCATTTACCCTTAGGAGTATTTATGTCATCTCGTTTTCAGCTTGCTAATGCGATTCGCGCATTAAGCATGGATGCAGTACAACAAGCCAATTCGGGTCACCCCGGAGCACCTATGGGAATGGCTGACATCGCTCAGGTTGTTTGGGGTGATCATTTAAAGCACAATCCAAGTAATCCCGAATGGGCTAACCGAGACCGGTTTGTACTTTCTAACGGCCATGGTTCAATGCTTATTTATTCGCTACTTCATCTTAGCGGTTATGCATTATCCATTGATGACCTTAAAAATTTCCGCCAATTGCATTCAAAAACTCCAGGTCATCCTGAATTGGGATACACGCCGGGTGTTGAAACAACAACCGGTCCTTTGGGTCAAGGCATTGCAAATGCGGTAGGAATGGCTTTAGCGGAAAGAACATTAGCGGCTCAGTTTAATCGTCCTGGTTTTGAAATTATTGACCACAATACCTTTGTATTTGTGGGTGACGGTTGTCTTATGGAGGGGGTTTCACACGAGGTTTGCTCTTTAGCCGGTACCCAAGGTTTAGGTAAGTTAAACGTTTTCTATGATGATAACGGTATATCCATTGATGGCGAGGTTGAAGGCTGGTTTACTGATGATACGGTTAAACGCTTCCAATCCTACGGATGGCATGTCGTGGCTAATGTTGACGGTCATGATCCAGAAGCTATTGAACGGGCTATGCAACAGGCTAAAGCGGAGACGTCTCGTCCTAGCTTAATTTGCTGTAAAACAACGATTGGTTTTGGTTCGCCAAACAAAGAAGGCAAAGAAGATTGTCACGGTGCTCCTCTTGGCGCCGAAGAGATCGAATTGGTAAGACAGCGTTTAGAGTGGCCTCATCCAGCATTTGAAATTCCAGACGATATCATGAGTGCTTGGGATGCCCGCGAAAAAGGTCAAGCTCAAGAAAGTGAATGGAATCAAAAATTTGTCGAGTACACCGAAGCCCACCCAGAATTAGCCGCTGAATTTAGTCGACGACTTAATGGCCGTCAGCATAATGATTTTAATGCCATGACCAAAAGCTATATTGAGGCAACTCAAGAAGCCGGAGCATCTATTGCAACTCGTAAGGCGTCACAAAATGCAATTCAAGCTTATGCAGCAGCAATGCCTGAGTTTATAGGTGGTTCAGCGGATCTCGCCGGTTCTAATTTAACCATGTGGAATGAGTCTGAAGTGATTGATTCTGGTTCTGCTGGCGGAAATTATATCAACTACGGCGTACGTGAGTTCGGTATGTGCGCGATTATGAATGGTATTCGTTTGCACGGTGGATTTGTTCCATTTGGCGGCACATTCTTAATGTTTATGGAATATGCTCGTAATGCCATCCGTATGGCTGCACTAATGAAACAGCAGGTTATTTACGTGTTTACCCATGACTCTATCGGTTTAGGGGAAGACGGACCAACCCATCAGCCGGTTGAACAAATTGCGTCAATGAGAAGCACACCTAATTTAGTTAACTGGAGACCCTGTGATGCAACCGAAACAGCGGTTGCTTGGAAAATGGCTATTGAAAATAGAACTGGGCCAACGGCTCTAATTCTAACTCGTCAAGGGTTACCAACCCAACCACGTTCAGCTGAGCAGTTAACGCAGATAGAAAAAGGTGGTTATGTATTACTCGATTGTGATGGCGAGCCAGAGCTAACGCTTATTGCAACTGGTTCTGAAGTTGAATTGGCGGTTAAATCAGCGGACGACCTTAAAGGTTATAATGTGCGCGTCGTTTCTATGCCAAGTTGTGAAATGTTTGACCAACAAGATGAAGCGTACCGCGCTTCAGTGCTACCTAGCACTGGTAAAAGAATTGCTATTGAAGCAGGCACCGGTGGTCTTTGGTATAAATATGTTGGTCTTGAAGGCCGCGTTATTTCCATGGACCAATTTGGAGAGTCAGCACCAGCTGGAGAATTGTTTAAAGAGTTTGGCTTTACGGTAGACAACGTCACCGTGCAAGCGAAAGAGCTTTTAGCGTAAATACATGTAATAGAATTTAACCCTAAACAAATTAGGCGGCCTGAAAAAATGCGGTCTGTTTGTTTACACCCTTTGTTCGTTTCATCAAATGATTGACGAAGCGATTAGTAAATTAAGACCTTTAGGAAATACAAATGACAGTTAAAGTAGCAATCAATGGTTATGGCAGAATCGGACGTATGGTTTTACGAGCGATTTATGAATATGACCGTCAAGACGAGATTAAAGTTGTTGCAATCAACTCTTCTCATCCAGTGGAAACTAACGTTCACTTGACCAAATACGATACAACTCATGGTCGTTTTGAAGCAAACGTGACAGAAGAAGACGGCATGATGGTTGTTAATGACGACAAGATTGCAATGTTGGCGGATAGAAACCCAGAAAATTTGAAGTGGTCAGATTATGATGTTGATATCGTTCTTGAATGTACAGGTCACTTCACTGACAAAGCCGGCGCTTCTAAGCATTTTGTTGGCGGAGCTAAGAAAGTTCTAATTTCAGCACCAGGTGGAGCGGACATTGATCGTACCGTTGTTTTTGGTGTAAATCACGACACTCTTACAGCCGATGACAAAATCGTATCTAACGCGTCTTGTACAACTAACTGTTTGGCACCTGTTGCTAAAGCACTTAATGATGGTTTAGGAATCGAAAAAGGCTTGGTAAATACTATCCATGCTTATACTAATGACCAAAAGATCATTGATAACCAGCATAAAGATCTTCGTAGAGCTCGTGCAGCCGCTATGTCTATTATTCCTACTAAAACCGGTGCAGCTAAGGCGGTAGGTTTAGTATTACCAGAACTTCAGGGTAAACTGGACGGATTTGCTTTAAGAGTACCAACGGTTAATGTATCAGTTGTCGATTTAACCTTTGAAGCATCTCGCGATACTAGCGTTGAAGAAGTTAACGAGATTGTTAAAGCAGCATCTGATGGTATTGTTTTGGATTACAATGTTGAGCCGTTAGTATCAACAGATTTCAACCATCAGCCGGCTTCGTCATCGTTTGATGCGACTCAAACTCGTGTTAACGGTAATCTTGTTAAAATCTTAACTTGGTATGATAACGAGTGGGGTTTCAGCGTTCGAATGATCGATACAGCCCTAGCAATGATGGCTGCTGAATAGTCTCTTATCATTGATAACAGCAGAAAAATGAAAAGCGAGAACTTCAGGTTTTCGCTTTTTGGTTTCTCAGCATTGTTGATTTTAGATGAGCTTCAATTATTAAGAAAACATTATAAAGGGTAGTCAATGTCCGTTTTAAGAATGTCCGATCTTGACCTTAAAGGTAAACGAGTCCTAATTAGAGAAGACTTGAATGTTCCGTTTAAAGACGGAAAAATAACCTCTGATGTGAGAATTCAAGCGGCTTTGCCGACGATTAAACTTGCGCTAGATATGGGCGCAAAAGTGATGGTAATGTCACATCGTGGTCGGCCAACGGAAGGTCAGCTTACCGCTGATGATTCGATGGCTGCTATTGTCGAGTATATGAATGACTTGTTAGATGCTCCAGTTTCGCTAGCGGCTGATTATCTTAATGGGGTAGATGCCAACGAAGGTGAAGTGGTTATATTTGAGAATGTTCGTTGTAATCTTGGTGAAAAAGCTAACGATGAAAGCTTGTCCAAAGCCTATGCTGAACTTTGTGATGTTTTTGTTATGGACGCATTTGGAACCGCGCATCGCGCTCAAGCATCGACTCACGGCGTTGCTAAGTTTGCCCCTATTGCTTGCGCAGGACCTTTACTGGCTGGTGAGTTAGACGCGTTAGGTAAAGCGCTTGATAATCCGGCAAGACCGATGGTTGCAATTGTTGGCGGTTCTAAAGTGTCGACCAAGTTAACCGTATTAGAAGCGTTATCGGGTATAGTTGATCAACTGATTGTCGGTGGTGGTATCGCAAATACCTTTATCGCCTCAGAAGGTCACTCCGTTGGAAATTCTTTGGTGGAAATGGACTTACTTGAGGAAGCAAAAAAGCTCACTAAGTCTGCAATTGATAATAACGGAGAAATACCTAAAACAACTGATGTTGTTGTCGGTAAAGCATTTTCAGAGAGTACGCCGGCCACTTTAAAAAAGGTTAACGAAGTTTCTGACGATGACATGATTTTTGATATTGGCCCGGAAACAGCCGATTACTTGTGTGATATTTTGGCCAATGCGGGAACGATTGTTTGGAACGGTCCGGTTGGCGTTTTTGAGTTTGATCAGTTTGCCGCAGGTACTGAAAAAATAGCAAAAGCGATTGCAAGCAGTTCAGCATTTTCGATAGCTGGTGGCGGTGATACTCTAGCTGCAGTTGATAAATTCAATATCAAAGACAAAGTGTCTTATATTTCGACAGGTGGCGGTGCTTTCTTAGAGTTTCTAGAAGGCAAGAAGTTACCGGCGGTGGAAGTACTCGAAATGAGAGCGGCGCAAGGATAGTAAAAATAAAATCTAATTATGGCTTGCTAGTTAAACGACTTTGATTCGATTGTGAATAAGTAAGCTAGCCATAGAGACAAGTAACTAATAAAATCATCGATTAGAAAAATTGATGATTGAAGAAAAAATGATAGTTTCTTTCGATGCAGCAAATTGTGCGATAAATTATGCAATGAACCGAAACTAACCGATAGCTTATTAAATAGTTAAGATTAAGAATGGAGACCACATCATGGCTTTAATATCAATGAGACAACTTCTCGACCACGCGGCCGAGCATCAATATGGCGTACCTGCGTTTAACGTGAATAACCTGGAACAAATGCGCGCTATCATGGAAGCGGCTGATAGAACGAACAGTCCAGTGATGGTACAAGGTTCTGCCGGTGCTAGAAAATACGCTGGAGCGCCGTTCTTAAGACATTTAATATTGGCAGCCATTGAAGAGTTTCCTCATATTCCGGTTGTAATGCACCAAGATCACGGTACCAGCCCTGCAATTTGTCAACGCTCTATTCAATTAGGCTTTTCATCGGTGATGATGGATGGTTCGTTGATGGAAGATGGCAAGACACCGTCAAGCTACGAATATAATGTTGACGTTACTAAGCGAACCGTTGAAATGGCACACGCATGTGGTGTTTCCGTTGAAGGTGAATTAGGTTGTTTAGGATCTTTGGAAACTGGTGAAGCCGGTGAAGAAGATGGTGTTGGCGCTGAAGGTGTATTAACGATGGACCAAATGCTAACCGACCCAGAAGAAGCCGCTGATTTTGTTGCTAAGACGCAAGTAGATGCATTAGCGATTGCTATCGGAACGTCACACGGGGCTTACAAATTCACCTGTCCACCTACTGGTGACGTATTGGCGATTGATAGAATTAAAGAAATTCATAAGCGTTTGCCAAATACTCATCTAGTAATGCATGGTTCTTCATCGGTTCCTCAAGAGTGGCTAAAGGTTATTAATGAGTTCGGTGGCGAAATACCTGAAACTTACGGCGTACCGGTGGAAGAAATCTGTGAAGGTATTAAGCATGGCGTTCGTAAAGTTAATATCGATACCGATTTACGTTTAGCGTCTACTGGTGCAATTCGTCGTTCACTTGCCGAAAACCCGTCTAACTTTGATCCGCGTAAGTTCCTAAAAGCATCTACCGAGGCGATGGTTGATATCTGTGTGGCACGTTACGAAGCATTTGGAACCGCTGGCAACGCGAGTAAAATTAAACCAATTTCTCTAGAAACCATGTTTGGTCGTTATGAGTCTGGTGAATTGGCGGCTAAAATCAAATAACAAAATTAAATAAGAAGATTAAATAAAAAAATTAAATAAAAAATAAATTTATTGTTGCTAGAGTCAGTACTTATGTCTATCTCAAGATGGCTGTAAGTACTGAGCCAGACAATTGATTATTATCACATCAGCAATAAGGAATTCAATGATAAGGCTAGTTAACATCGGATGTTAGATACCACACGAGAAATAGAAGTCCCAGAGGGTGTAGAACTAACGCTGGCTGTTGCAGGTTTAGTTAGTCGAGCTCTGGCGTTTATGATCGACCTAGCGATTCGCTGGATAGGCCTAGCCACCGTTTCCGGTATTCTTGCTTATCTTGGTAACTTTGGAAGCGGATTATTTTTAATTCTTGTATTTGTTGTTGAATGGTTTTATCCCGTTTTATTTGAAGTTTTTAATCAAGGCCAAACTATCGGTAAAAAATCAATGGGTATCATGGTCATTAATGACGATGGAACCCCAATTGATTGGTCCTCATCCATCGTTCGTAATTTACTTCGGTTCGCCGATTTCCTGCCGGTTCTTTTTGGCTTTGGTGTGGTATCGATGTTAGTTAACAAAGATTTCAAAAGGTTGGGTGACCTAGCAGCTGGCACGGTTGTTGTTCATAAGCGCCGTCTTAATAAAACCACTAGCAATTTTGACCAAGACGGCCTCTCGCCAAAACTTCCTTTAACCTTAGCCGAACAAAGTGCCATCATCAGTTATGCCGAAAGAAGTGATCGTATGTCACCATCTCGAGCAGCGGAACTAGGCAACGTTCTGGCTCCTTGGTTAGATCAAGACTTAATTAAGAAAAACCCCGACCATAGTTCAGTCACGCTGAAACGAATGGCAAAATGGTTGAGGGGGCATTAATGAGACAAGAAGAGTTTGAAGACCGTTATGCCGACGATTGGAAAAAATTTGAAACACAGATAAATTTGGCGGAAGCGTTAAAACAAAACAAACAAAAAGGGGACACCTCCTTAGAAGGGTTTGCTGATAACTATCGTCAGCTTTGTTACTGTTTAGCATTAGCTAGAGAAAGGCATTATAGCCCGATTTTAATCGACTTTTTGGAAGCGTTAGCTTTTAGAGGTCACCAGTCCTTTTATCAAAAACGCCTGGGTATTTGGCAAAATATATGCCATTTTATTCTGTATGGGTTTCCGCGAGCTGTTCGCGAGCAGGCTCGTTTTGTATGGACTGCAACGGTAATGTTTTATTTACCTATTGTCGTCGTCTTCTTTCTGGTGGTTTTATTCCCCGATATGATTTACATGATTGTTGATGCTCAAACCGTAACAAGCATGGAAAATATGTATGATCCAACGGCTGAACGATTTGGTACCGAGCGCTCCTCGGGTAGTGATTTCTACATGTTTGGACACTATATAAGAAACAACATAGGGATCGCATTTCAGACTTTTGCCGGCGGAATTCTGCTAACCATTGGCAGTCAATTTTTCCTACTTTTTAATGGCTTTGTTTTTGGTGCCATTGCTGGTCATATCTACAATATTGGCTATAACGATACCTTCTTTTCATTTGTAATAGGTCACGGTGCATTTGAATTAACTGGAATATGTATTGCTGGCGCGGCAGGCCTTCAGCTTGGCTGGGCGTTATTATCACCGGGAGCCTATTCCCGTAAACAGGCGTTAGTCAATGCTTCTAAATCGGCGATTCAATTAGTTTACGGAGCAATATTTCTATTACTGATTGCGGCGTTTGTTGAGGCATTCTGGTCGTCCACGCATATGGTTTCCTTTAATACTAAATATATCGTTGGAACTATTTTCTGGTTGATGGTTATTGCTTATTTGACGTTGCTCGGTAGACGGGGTCAATCAAACAAGAAGGTGACTCATGGATCTTGAGAAAGTCACCGCGCGGATTAGGCCTCGAAAAGGTTGGGAAGCAGTTGATCTTGGTGTAACTTTAGTTCAAACCCACGCAAAAACCCTTTACAAGACTTGGTTTGCAATAACGCTACCCATTTTCTTGGTTTTATCAACGGTTTTTTATCAATCGCTTCCGCTAATTCTATTCTTATTCTGGTGGTTAAAACCAATAATGGAGCGACCGCTATTACATTTTCTTAGTCGCGAATTGTTCGGCGAGTCATTGACAACCAAAGACTGTGTAAAAGCATTTTATTCGGTTGCTAAGATTCAGTGGTTTGCTAGTTTAACCTGGCGGCGATTTAGCTTTACTCGTTCCCTCGACTTACCCTTAATCCAACTTGAAGGGTTGAAAAGTTCAGCACGTGCTAAACGCTTAAGAGTAATTCATTCCGGTGACTCTGCGACGGCGGTATGGATGACCATGATTTATCTAATTGTTGAATCAATTATCTATTTCTCCGTTGTTACGCTTTTCTTCCTTTTAGTGCCTGAAATTTACAGCGAAGATATTGATTTTTCCGCGTGGTTAGAATTTGAATCAGAGTCGAATATCATGACCTTTATGATCAATTTTCTGGTTTATTTGTCCGCTAGTATCGTCGCTCCATTTTATGTGGCTAGCGGATTTGCCTTATACCTTAACCAGCGTACCCATCTCGAAGCTTGGGATATTGAACTTTCATTTAAACGATTGGCGGTAAAACTAAAAGAGCGTTCTGAAAACAGTATTGTTCGATTGGCTAGCGTTTTGGCGGTTAGTTTATTGCTATTTGCTAGTTTAAGTTTTACGCCCAATCAAGCAATTGCAGAAACAAGTGATGTTGAACAAAGCGAAGTCGTCGAAGAGATAACCCACGAAGAAGCTAAAACGATTATTGAAGAAATAAAAGCTGGAGACGACTTTCATCAAATTATTCAGGAAGAGAAGAATGTTTTTCGTAGCTCATTTGATGAACCTTCATCCTCAGAGCCCATTTCTCCCATGTGGTTCATGTTTGCACGATTCTTTGCGGTAGTGGTTGAGTTCGCTTTGTGGATCATTTTGGCTGTCTTGGTGATTTTCCTATTGATTCGTTACAAGCACTTATTAATACCGAATTTGCCGGAAAAGAAAGTCACAAACAAACGGCCGGATAAACTATTTGGTTTAGATCTGAAAAGCGATTCACTTCCAGAACAACCTTGGCTCGTTGCAAAACAGCTAATTCAGTCTGAGCAATATAGAGAGGGTTTAAGTCTACTCTACCGTGCGAGTCTAATTTGGTATATTGACCACAGCGAAGCGGTAATAAAGGAAGGATATACCGAACTTGAATGCTTGGAGCAGATATCAAAATATGTCAATAAAAGCGGTGGAAGTTATATCTCACAGCTAACCAGTTTTTGGCGAACTCTGGCTTATGCTCATCAAATGCCGAATGTTGGGCAAATGATCAGTCTATGCGACCAATGGACTAGTGTCATGGTATCTTCCGAAGAACGACGGGGAGATAACTATGCGAACTAAGGTCACTATTTCGCCGATTACTTGGGTTCTTGTTATTTCCGCAATCGTTATAGCTGGCTATTCTTACTGGTTTTATTCCAACTTTGATAAAGTGATTGAAGAAAAAGATCTAGGACCAATTAAAGAGGTCAAAGCAAACCCATTTTTTGCCGCTGAAAAGTTTTTAGCAGAAGTAGGTAAGTCGGCGTCAACTCACAAGAATTTCTCTATTCTCGATCAACAGCTTGAATCAACCGATACGGTTATTATTGAAAGTTCTCGTGTTGGCTTATCAGAGAGTAAACGTAACAGTATTAATGACTGGATTGAAGCCGGTGGCCATCTAATAGTTTTGGCAATGGAGATATATGATGATGAAAAAGGTACCAGTCGAGATATTCTCTTAGATGAGTTAGGGATCAGACTTTACGAAAACTACAACTATAGTTGGGATAATGAAGACGGTGACAATCTAGCAACATTCGTTTTTGAAGATACTGATGTAGAAACCTCTGTCGATTTCTCGCTTGATTTCTATCTGCAAGATAATAGCGGTGATGCCACTTTTGTCGGTGGTAATGAATATTCTGATTTATTCGCCCAATACCAACAAGGTGACGGTATGATTTCCGTTGTTACCGATATGAATATTTGGAAAAACTGGTATATCGACGATAGAGATCATGCCATGTTTTTGTACCAGTTAGTCGGCGGCGGCGAAAACGTTATTTTTCTATACAATACTATCCAACCTTCTTTACTGTCATTAATGTTCGAAAGAATACCAATGATCGTAATATCTTTCTTAGCGATAATCGGGGTATTTCTGTTCTCTTATTCCTGGAGAAAAGGGCCACCCAAGTCGGACCTTATTATTTCTCAACGAGAAATTATGCAGCATATCGAAGCGGCCGGAGAGTTTAGTTTTAGAAATGATAATGGACGTCGCTTGCTAAAAGCATTGACCCAAACCTTAGAAGTTAGGCTAAGGAAATCGATTCATAATTACAGTAAGTTGGAGCCAAAGGATCAGATTACTAAACTTTATCATCTTACCGGTATTAACCGCAATGAGTTAGAAATTTTGTGGCATGACTCTGATTTAAATCAGGATAATTTTGTAAAGAAGCTCATCCTAATTCAAAGAATACGAAAACTATTGTAATAAAGATTAGTATTGTTAGTAAAAGCTCAAGTTAGTAGAAGATTAAGATAGTAGAAGGTCAAGATAGTAAAAGACCAAGATAGTTAAAACAACCTAGTGTGGAAGTGAAAAATGAACGAAGATTCAAATAACAACTCTGAAACAACACCGCAACAGTCGACCGACCAAGATGTGTCAGTAACCGCTGAACCGATTAGTGGCGAAGCTATAGAGGCTTCAAATTCCCTAAGTTCCGCCGCACCTGCTGAGCAGGAATTAGCGGTTGAAGGAATGACCCTTTCCCAGGGAAAGCAAATCATTCACCGTTTGAGTAAAAATATTAACTCAACACTAATTGGCCAAGAGTCAATTGTGGAGATGACGTTAACCTGCCTTTTCGCCGGCGGACATCTTTTGATTGAAGGGGTTCCCGGGTTAGGGAAAACGTTGCTGGTTCGCTCCATTGCTAAAAGCTTTGCCGGAGACTTTTCGAGAATACAGTTTACCCCAGATTTAATGCCAAGTGATGTTACTGGCCATGCTATGTTCGACCAAAAATCTGAGAAATTTAGAATTAGAAAAGGGCCAGCTTTTACCAATTTGTTGTTAGCCGATGAAATTAATCGTGCGCCTGCAAAAACCCAATCTGCACTGCTTGAGGTTATGCAGGAAAAAAGTATCACCATTGAAGGTAAATCCCATTCAGTCAGTAGTCCCTTTATGGTGCTAGCCACACAAAATCCATTAGAACAGGAAGGTACATACCCTTTACCCGAAGCGGAACTTGATCGCTTCCTAATGAACATACTTATCGACTACCCGTCTGTTGAAGATGAAATCACCTTGGTCAGAACCATTACCGATGGAACAATTGATGACTCAAATCTGATGAAAGAGTTAAGCGCGGTAACCTCCTCGGATATTATTAATCAACTACAACAACTTGCTTCTTCAATTAGAGTTGATCAATCTATCTTTGAGTATGCCGTTCGTCTAGTCGTTGCTACTCGAGAATGGTCCGGTGTCGAGATGGGGGCAAGCCCTAGAGCCTCTATTGCGATTATACGTGCGGCCAAAGCGCTAGCACTAGTGCGAGGTAATCCCTTCGTAACTCCCGATGAAATCAAAGCGGTTGCTTTAGCTGTGTTACGTCATCGTATTGTACTTTCCGCTGAACTTGAAATAGAAGGTATTAGTGTTGAACAGGTTATAGCTGATTTGTTAGCGCAAATTGCAGCGCCGAGACAATAGCATGTTGCTGCCGGAATTCATCTTCTATAGACAAATAGGCTGCTGAGTTAACTATGAAGTTTACGCGACTCAGTTTCTATTATTTAAGCTTATGGTTTTTGGTTGCCTTAAGTGACGGCCTTTGGCGTCTGTGGGACTTTTTCATCCTAGAGTCCAGATTTGATCCCATTTTGTCTCAGCAAACGGTACTCGCTAATATCTGGATGTTTATGGCGGTAATTTTTATTGCTTTGCTAGTGGTAGATAGAAGCACGTTACTTGGTTTGGACCGCTTAAAAGTCTCTAGAAAAATTGCTAGCACTTTGCCGGTGAATAGTTTCTGCGATGTTGAAATTACAATTGTGCATGATACCCAAGAAAGAAACAGTAACCTTAGAAGTTTAAATATCGAAGTTTTTGATCATCTACCCGATAGCTGTGATGTCAAAGGGTTACCGGCGCAAGTTCAGTTGCAGAAAAATACCCAGGCAACCGTCAAATACCAGATTAAATCTTTGGAGCGGGGACCACTGGAATTAGATCGCGTTGAATTATGGATTCCTGGCTTACTGGGTTTTATTAATAAACGCATAGAAATTTCTTGCCCAAGTTTTTCAAAAGTTTATCCAAATTTCCGCTCTATTCATAATTACGTATTATTAGCGACAGAGCAAAGAACTCGTCAGCTAGGGATTCGCCAGCGCCAAAAGCGTGGAGCTGGTCTTGATTTTCATCAACTAAGGGAATATCGAATGGGTGATAGTTTACGTCAAATAGATTGGCGTTCTACATCACGTTTACGCAAGATAATTTCTAAGGAATATCAACAGGAGCGAGATCAAAATATTATATTCTTGCTTGATTCCGGTAGAAGAATGAGAACCAAAGATGGCGAGCTGTCTCATTTTGATCAAGCGCTCAACGCAACGCTTTTGGTCTCTCATATTGCTCTTAAACAAGGGGATGCGGTTGGCTTAAAAGTGTTTGGCGCGGCACATCGATTTATACCGCCTAAAAAAGGACCTTCGACTATTAGTGCCATGTTAAATCAGGTTTATGATTTGCAGCCTGAGAATAAGGCGTCTGATCTCATTAGAGCCGCAGAGGAGCTTAACCGATCGTTTAAAAAGCGTTCGCTTGTTGTGTTAGTTTCAAATATTAGAACAGAGGACAAAGCTGAATTAGTTAGCGCTGTAAAAATGTTAAAGAAACATCATTTGGTGCTCGTCACTAATCTAAAAGAACAGGCTTTGGAAGATAGTGTTAATAGCGATATTTTAACCATACACGATGCGTTAAAACATGCTCAAACCGCAGATTACCTGCAGCAACGAGATAAACTTCATCAGTCATTAACCCATAGTGGTGTTATCGCTGTTGATAGTTTGCCGACTCATTTGGCTATAAACCTAGCCAATCAATATTTTGATATAAAGCGAAGCGGGCGTTTGTAGACCAATTTCATTTTATGCCAGAGTCTTAGTTCTTTAATGCCATTTCTCTCAAGTATTTTTAAACCATGAAAGAGTGTCTAGGAAAATTCTAAACGGTCATTCGTTGATTCGCTCAGTCGCGAAGGCTTTCCCTAACAGTAAGGAACTGGTCAAGTTTATCAAAAAATATATCCACCAGATCTGGGTCAAAATGCTTACCACGTTGCTCTTTAATTAACGCCCAAATCTTATCGTCTGGCCATGCCTTTTTGTAACACCTATCGCTTCCCAAAGCGTCAAAAACATCACAGAGGGCAAGTATCCGGCCGTAGATATGAATTTCTTTGCCGACCGTACCAGCGGGATAACCCGAACCATCAAACTTTTCATGATGAGTGAGAGCAACGGTTGCCGCAGCTTTCATCAGTGGTCTTTCCGATACCTTTAACATGTCATATCCAATTTCTGCGTGGGTTTTCATAATCTCCCACTCGTCAGCATCAAGTTTGCCGGGTTTATTGAGTATTGAATCAGGTATACCGACTTTACCAATATCATGCATAGGTGAGGCTTCGCTGAATAAGCGTGCCTCGCTATCCGCTAGGCCGTATTCTGTGGCGAAAATATAGCAATACTTAGCAACACGTTTAACATGATTACCGGTTTCTTTAGAGCGCGTTTCGCCAATGGCTCCCATAGTAAATATGATTTCGCGCTGGGTCGCTTCGATCTCATGGGTAAGCTCGTTAACCTTTTTTTCCAGATTAGTTTCATAATCTTTCAGCTTTAGATGAGTTTCAACCCTAGCGATAAGTTCACGTTGATTGAAAGGTTTAGTAATGTAATCGATACCACCGCAATCAAATCCTTCGATAAGGCTATCTTGGTCGGTTTTTGCGGTTAGGAATATTACCGGTGTATGTTCACCGAAAGGCAGTTTTTTTATCCTTCGGCAAGCTTCATAACCGTCGATGCCTGGCATCATAACATCCAGTAATACTAGATCGTAATAATGCTCTTCTACCAGCTCAACAGCCTTTTCACCGGTGGTTGCAAAGGCTAGTTCAATATTCCTTTGGCTAAGAATAGAAGCAACCAATTGAATGTTTCTAGTGGTATCGTCAACAACCAGAACTTTGAATTTTTTAGTGTCAACCATTAATGTGTTCCTTTAAAAAGTTCTTTTTCTAGTTCGGAAATAATCTCATCATATTCGGGCATAAGTATTTCTATTTCCTCAATATTAAAAAGCGCCACCGCTTGTTTAATTGATTTAGCATATTCATAAATTGCCGGCGCTAATTGACTGTTTCGATCCGCTAACAGATCATCGGCAAATTTATCGATTGCGCTAACCATTCCACTTGATACCGCATCCCTATAACTACTAGCGTGGATTTTCTTTAGCCATCGTAAAAACTGTCCAAGCTCCGTTTTATCCAACTCGGAAAACCCATACCGTGAGTGACTTTTAGTGTCATCATTATCATCAGCGATTGGTATCTCTGACTCTACCAAGTTGTCACATTGTTGGTAGTGTAAGTAATCCCTAAAAACTGAAACGATTTCATTTTTTCTTATAGGCTTATGTAAAATTTTATTAAAGTTACTTTGTTTTAATTTATAGTCTTTCTCTTTCGATACCGATGCCGTTAACGCAACAATTGGTATATCTCTTGTTTCTGGCGCAGCTTTTAATTGCCTTGTTGCCGCAATACCATCCATTACCGGCATTCGTATATCCATGAGAATCAAATCGAATTTTTTCTCGCTCGCCATTTGAAGTGCCTCTAAACCATTGACAGCTTCATAGAAGTCCAAAGAGGTTTGCTGGAACTGCTCCATTATTAGGTTTCGATTCGATTGTATATCATCTACCAATAGAATTGACGCTTTGTCAAACTCGATAGCTTGTTCGGAGATTTTTGATAGAACATTGGTGCTGTTTTTACCGATCTCGATGTCTCGTAATCTAAGAGTGAATACTGAGCCTATACCCACCTCGCTATGGGCGGAGATTTCTCCCCCCATTATTTTTGCCAGTTTTCGGCAAATACTTAACCCTATTCCGGTACCACCAAATTCTGCATTACTTTGTCCTTTGTGTTGAACAAATTCTTCAAATATTTTTTCAAGTTGGTCCGGTGCAATTCCTTTACCGCTATCCTGAAGCGCAATATCTAAATCTATTCTTTGACCGCCGGACTGATTCACCGAACGGCTTTTTTGATAACTTAGATAGATTCTAATAAAGCCGCTATCAGTAAACTTGATTGCATTGCCAATGAGGTTAAAGAGAATTTGCCTTAATCGCGTTTGATCAAGGACCAAAGTCGCCGGCAGTTCTCGCTCAATGACAATTTCAAATTCAAGCTCTTTTGCTCGAATAGACTGTGAGAATATCTTCTCAACATCACCAATAAAAGTGTAAGTATCAACGGGCTCATACTCAAGTGCTAGCTTGCCTGCTTCAATTTTAGACAAATCAAGTACATCATTGATTATGGTTAACAGTCCGCTAGCACCCGCTTGGATTGATTCAACATAGCTCGCTTGTTTCACCGCCAACTCGCTGTCCTTAAGTAAGTCGGTAAAACCTAAAACGGCATTTAAAGGTGTTCTAATTTCATGACTCATGTTGGCCAAAAATTCTGATTTTGCCTGATTAGCAGCCTCCGCCCTTTCGGTTGTGCGAGTGAGTTCTTTGTTTGCCTGAGTGAGCTCTTCAGTTCGTTGTTCAATTTTAAATTCTAAGTCTTCGTTACTTTGTTGTAGCGCTGCTTCAGCTTGTTTACGTTTAGTTATATCCCGAGCAAAAGCAAGAATAAAAACTTCTTTTTCGAACTCGAATCGTCCAAAATGAATTTCAACCGGAAATAGTGAACCGGACTTGCGGACGAATTGACTGTATACGGTTATCGATTCGTCGGTTTTTATTTCTCGCCAAGATTGTGGAGGCTGTTCAAGGGTAACAAGGTTAATGTCTATATCATTGACCCTTAAATTAAGTAACTCATGAGTCTTGTATCCAAGAGAGCGGCAAGCGCTTGGATTTGCATGAAGAATTTTACCCTCAAGATCAAAAAGATAAATGGCATCCGCTGCGTGTTCAATGAGTGTTTGAAAGCGTTGCTCACTTTCTCTTAGCGCCGTTTCTCTATATTCAACCTGTGAGAGCATGTAGTTAACATCTTCGGTTAGGTCACCGACTTCATCTTTCGCGTAAACCTTAGCCCTTACCGAATAGTCCTCCTCCCTCGCTATCTGTCTCGCTGTTTCTGCTAATGAAATAATCGGTGTAGAGATCAAATGTTGTAAATAAGATGCTAAGAAATAGGCGAGGATCTCTAACGCAATAAACATAATCAATATTGAGTAAAGAAGCTTGTTCATTGCATTTTCTATCGGAGAAAGATCCGAGCGTAAATAAAGCGTTCCGATTTTGTTATCATTGACAATGATTGGTTTTTTGATTTCGAAATAGGTATCTGAGAAAAGTGAAACAGCATCGCTCTTTAAGAAATCATGTTCTATGGACTCGTTCTGGTAGCCGAGAGTTGAGCTTGCAAAAACACGATCTTTACCATCGTACAAAATTGCGGCTCTAATTGATTTTTTCTTGCTGAGTGAAGAGAGAATATTTATTCCCTCTACCTCATCGCCGAAAATAATAGCTGGCTCACTGTTTTCTGCAATAATATCGGACAGTGCATTTAGATCGCTTGCCATATTCTGACGTATATCAGCACGTTGAATAATTAATAAAATGACCGCAGCGGAAATAATACCTAAGCTACTTACCGAGAGAATAACCAGTTTAAGCTTATTCTTAATCGATTGACCCATAATCCAGCGATGAAAAATACTTTTATGTTGAGAAGCTGAATGGCTATTTTTATTTAACGGAGGGCTTTGATTCATGGGCCGCTCCAGATTATTTTGTGAGCGGATCTTAATAGCTTGGAACGCAATACAATACCCGCTACCGAGGAAGCATCACGATTAACCGAAAATACCATTTTATCGTTGCGCAACGATAAATTGATCATGGTCTTTTGTTTCGAATAATTACTAAATTCGCTAATAGTTAGAATCGGTAAACCTTCAATAGACTGCAGCAGAGTCTCGGTCTTCTTCTTTGTTGCTAATCGTATAACTAAAATATGACAGCTAGCATATGTCTCGCTAGAGTCGTTTTCACTAATCTTTCGGGATTTAAGAGGTCGTTTACGGATACCTTCCTTTGGAAAAAAACCAAATATTTCGGTGTAAGGGTCATCACCAATCACGCAAATTTCAAATGGCTCTTTGTTTTCTATTTGTGATTCATTTGGCCAGAAGGTATAACCAATAAAGGAAGTAATGAAACTCGCTTTAAGTGCAGTTTCATCCATCGCATTATCTGCTTTAACAAGAGCAGGTAACAGCAGCAATAAAGCACTGCAATGGATAAATAGTGTGGCAAGCCGTTTCATGAATTTGCGTGGTTTCACTCTTTTAACACATAGACCTACCAATTTATAAATAGCAAGTAACAGGTCAAATAAACTCGTTGAACAATTAGTGTGTCCTAGAAATTATCTAGGGCGCTTAGTTTTCAGGGGCTGCGCCGTTTTATTATGCTAAAAAGTATAGTCAAGGGATGATTATTATACAAATTAATGGCGGCTCATAATTGGCTGTTTTTATGGCCCATTTTTGAGCTAATTATAATTGCAGTTGCAACGATCAGCTTGCAGAAACAACTCATGATCTACTATAATTAGGCTAATTTAGAAGATATTGGACGACCTATGAGCTCAAATTCAACGACCACCTCGCCATTTGATTGGAATAAGATTGCTTATTATATGCTGCTGTCTAGGGCAATGGACGATATAGAAGAGCAAGAACTAGTGCCGGCAAAGCTTGTTTTTAACCAGTTTTCGGCAAGAGGGCATGATTTAGCACAGATATTATTAGGGTCTTTGTTAACCCATCCCCACGATGGAGCAACGGGATATTATCGTTCTAGACCTTTCGTATTGTCTCTTGGATTAGATATTGAAGATGCAGTCGCTTCACCAATGGCAAAATCCGGCGGATACAGTGATGGCCGTGATATTGGCGTTGTGTGTAACTATCCCAATGTAGAGCGAACTGGAGCTATGTTACTTCCTATGTGCGGTGGCGTTGGCGCTCAATACACACCTATTTCTGGCTGGGCGCAATCAATTGTCTATAACCGCGATCAACTAAAAGATGGTAATTATGAGGGGGCAATTGGGGTATCAATGGGGGGAGATTCTTCCATGTCGACCAGTGGCTTCTGGTCTGCGCTTAATATTTCGACGACTAATAATCTACCGCATCTTTTTTATATTGAAGACAATGGCTACGGAATATCGGTACCACAAGAAGTGCAGACGCCTGGCGGCGATCAAGTCGCTAATTTATCCGCTTATAAAAATTTGAAAATTGTTGATGGTGACGGAACTGATCCCGTTGATGCCTCGGTATTGATTAAAGAGGCGGTCGATTATGTGCGCTCTGGCAAGGGAACCTGTTTATTACGACTTAAAGTACCAAGACTTTGCGGGCATACCTTTCAAGATACTCAGACTTATAAGCCAGTAGGAATGATTGAGGAAGAAAAGGCTAATGACCCACTTCCAAAATTGAAAGCGTATTTAAAAGATAGCGGAACTTTAGATGATACCAGTTGGCAAGAATTAGAAGATAAAGCATACCAAGACGTCCGTGACGCCGTTGAAAAAGCTAAATTAAGGCCTGATCCCGATACCAGTCAATTAACTCGTTATGTTTTTTCAGAAAAAGATTCTAATGGCAAAACTGAGGTTCAATTACGAGGCGGTCTACATGCCGATAGTTACCCGTTTCCAAAGCCTAATTTAACCCCTAATCCTCAGGGCCCGCGCTTGAATATGCTTACCGCTATACGAAATGTATTAGACCACGAGCTATCGGTTAACCCTAAAGTACTTGTTTTTGGTGAGGATGTTGGACCAAAAGGTGGTGTTCACGCTGCAACCTTGGGACTTAACGAGAAACATGGCGATTTACGGGTATTTGATACCAGCTTATCCGAAGAAGGTATTATCGGCCGATCAGTAGGCATGGCGTTGTCTGGACTCATGCCGGTGCCAGAAATTCAATTTAGAAAGTACGCAGAGCCCGCGGCGGAGCAAATTACTGATACTGGTATTATTCGCTGGAGAACCAACAATCAATTTGCAGCGCCAATGGTAGTAAGAATCCCAGGTGGATTTGCCGGTAGAGGTGATCCGTGGCATTCAATGTGTGACGAGGTTGAATGGGCGCATAAAACAGGTTGGCAAGTGGTTATGCCATCTAATGCTGAAGACGCCGTAGGTCTACTAAGGTATGCATTACGTGACAATAACCCAACTATCTTTTTTGAGCATCGTTCATTATTGGACGGTCGCTGGTCTCGAAGACCTTATCCGGGTGATGATTACGTTATTCCGTTTGGACAAGCCAATACCCTAACAACCGGCAACAAGCTAACAGTGGTAACCTGGGGTGCGATGGTAGAGCGTTGTGAAGGTGCCGCCTTAGAAATAGATAATGGCGTTGAAGTTATCGATTTAAGAACGATACAACCTTGGGATAAACAAACCGTGTTAGATTCGGTAAAGAAAACCGGCCGCTGTCTTATTGTTCACGAGGATAATATGACCGCAGGTTTTGGTGCCGAGATAGCGGCAATATTAGCAAAAGACGCCTTTTTTGATTTAGACGCGCCAATTGAGCGAGTTACTATGCCAGATACACCTAATCCGCATAATATTCATTTAATGAACGCAGCGGTTCCAACTCAGGCTAAGATTAAACAGGCAATGTTAGATCAGATAGAGATCTAGAGATAACCCATAAAGACAAAGTCAAAAGATATTCACCACGGAGGCGCAGAGGCGCGGAGTAAAAATTTAAAAGCGAAAGACAGTATTTACCACAGAGGACACAGAGAGCACTGAGAAAATAGAAGGTAGAAACAAAAAAGGGTTAATATAGTTAGGTAAACGTGCTTTAGATATTGTCCTTTTTCCCTCTGAGTTCTCTGTACCCAAAGCACTTCGTGGGGCAGACCCTGCCTCTGTGGTAGAAATATTTTTGGTTTTTAAGTTTTTGGTCTTTCCTCCGTGAGGTGAGATCTAGGGAAAAGAAAAAATAACAGACAAGAGATATTCACCACGGAGACACGGAGACACGGAGTAGAAATTTAAAGAGCAAAAGACATATTTACGACAGAGGACACAGAGAGCACTGAGAAAATAGAAGGTAGAAACAAAAAAAGAGGGGAGATGGCTAGGTGAACCTGCTGTAGAAGTTGATTTTTCTCCCTCTGAGTCCTCTGCGCTCTCTGTGGTAGAAATAGTTTTGGCTTTTGAGTTTTTGGTCTTCGGTTTTTGGCTTTTGGTTTTTCCTCCGCGTCTCCGCGCCTCCGTGGTGAGAAAGTGTTTTCAGGTTTTAGGTTTGAAAGAATATCAATATAACGAGATAAGTTTATGAGTAATTTAACAGACATCATTTTACCGGCGGACCAATTAGAAGGTACTGAAGCGGCGTTTTCAGCCTGGTTGGTTAATGTGGGTGATAGCGTCGAAAAAGGGCAGCCAATTGCTGAATTAGAAACCGACAAGGTTTCCATGGAAGTGTGTGCTCCGGAAAGTGGAATCATTGATTCTTTGATTGCTGCGGTTGGTGACCAAATAGAGCCTGAAAAAGTATTAGGTCAAATTTCTCAAGGTGCGCCGGTCCAAGCCAGTAATAAACACGTTGAAAGTACCGCCAGTTCAGAGACGCCAGTTGATACTGCTGACTCCAGTGTCTCATCCACAATGGATAGCACTAATGATCAAACGGGCAGAGATTCAATTAGTCCAGCGGTACGTCGTTTGTTGTTAGAGAACAATTTAGTCATTGATCCGATATCCGGAAGTGGCAAAAGAGGCCGGGTAACGCGTAATGATGTTCTAGAGTTTATTCAATCTGGCGAGGCATCACCCTCTAGTGCTCAGGTTCAACCGGCTAGCAGTGCGACTAATACTGATGTTGCAGGTTCTGATGCTATAAGTTCTGAATCAGCAGGCTCTAATGCAGCAGCATCACCATTTGCCACAGATTTGCCCGCGTCTCGCAGTTCAGCAAGCCAATTGGTTCCTCATACCAATATGCGTAAATCGATTGCCAATCATATGGTGAGCAGCCTGTTAGAAACATCGCCCCATGTGACCAGTGTGTTTGAAATGGATATGGGTAATATTATTGAGCATCGAAAATGGCACAAGAAAGAATATCAAGAGTTAGGGGTTAAGCTAACCTTTACAGCGTATTTCCTATCGGCAATGGCAAAAGCGGTCGCATCGGTTCCTCAGGTTAATGCAAAGTTTCATGAAGACGCGTTAGAGCTATTTGAAGATGTTAATATTGGCGTTGGAACGGCGTTAGGTGATGATGGTTTAGTTGTACCCGTAGTGCATCAAGTTCAATCAATGAACCTCTTCCAAATCGCTAACGCACTAAATATTCAAACAGAAAAGGCAAGAACCGGTGGTTTGAAGCCTAGTGATATGAAAAATGGTACATTAACCATTTCTAACCATGGTGTCAGCGGCAGTCTTTTTGCGACCCCTATTATTATCAACCAACCGCAGGTGGCTATCCTTGGAATTGGAAAGCTAGAAAAGCGAGTGGTGGTTGAAAGTGTTAATGATCAGGATACCATGGTGATTCGTCCTAAGTGTTATGTGTCGCTTTCAATTGACCATCGAGCATTGGACGCCCATCAAACCAATCTTTATTTATCTAAGTTTGTTGAAATTATTGAAAACTGGGGTCAATAAAGTAGATAAATTCTCTAGCAGCGGGGCGCTATGCCTCGTTGTTTTAGAAGAATACCGTTTTAAGAGAAGTTTATTTTAAAAGAAGATTATTTGAAGAGAATGCTATTTGAAAAGAGCAGTATTTGAAAATAACAGTATTGGACTCGTCGTTAAATTTAGATAGTATTAATTCTATAATTAGAAAATACTAGCTCAATGATTGAAAAGAACTAGTTCTATAATTGAAAAGAGCTAGTCCTGCAATCGCAAAGAATAGATCAGCAAGATATTTTTTGTTCCAACTCTTCCTAAACTCAATGGCTTCTTAGACTACTGAGCACAGGACTTTTTTAAAGGTTAAACAATGAAAATTCAAAGTTATGTAAAAGGCGAATGGTGCAGCGGAAATGGTCGGGTAGATACCTTAGTTAATTCCGTTAACGATGAATTAATCGGCGAAGTTCATTCTTTAGATTCTGGTTTCGATCAAATACTGGAATATGGTCGAACGGTTGCTGGACCAGAATTACGTAAGCTAACCATCCACGACCGTGCTGAACGAATAAAATTGTTAGCCAAATACTTGCTCGACCGCAAAGCTGATTTTTACCGTGTGTCTTATATGACAGGTGCAACAAAAGCAGATTCTTGGGTTGATATTGAAGGTGGGATCGGCACCATGTTCAGTTACACGGGTATTGCCCGTCGTGAACTTAATAATGATACCTTTGTGGTTGAAGGTCCGGTTGAGCCATTATCGGCAAACGGCACGTTTGTTGGACAACATATTTTGACGTCCAAAGAAGGTGTTTCACTTCATATTAACGCGTTTAACTTTCCAGTTTGGGGGATGTTAGAAAAAATCACTCCTAGCTTAATTGCCGGTGTTCCCGTTGTTGTTAAGCCCGGTACCGTCAGTTGTTATTTGACCGAAGTGGTTGTGCGTTCAATTGTCGAATCAGAAATTCTCCCAAAAGGATCCGTTCAATTAATCAACGGCAGTGTTGGCGACATTTTGGATCATGTTAATGAGCAGGATGTTGTGACTTTTACTGGCTCTGCTTCAACCGGGCAAATGTTAAAATGCCATCCAAATATTATTGCTAAGAGTGTTCCATTTACCATGGAAGCTGACTCGCTAAACTGTTGCATACTTGCTCCAGATGTCAGTGTAGAAGATCCAGAATTTGACCTTTATATAAAAGAAGTCGCACGTGAAATGACCACAAAAGCAGGGCAAAAATGTACCGCGGTAAGACGTGCGATTGTTCCTCAGAATATGACAGAAGCTGTTGGAGAAGCTCTAGTTAAACGTTTACAAAGCACTGCAATCGGTGACCCAACGCAAAAAGAAACTCGTATGGGTGCGTTGGTTGGTAAAGCTCAACGGGATGATGTACGTGCCGCTGTTGAAAAACTAATGGGTTGCAGTGATACCTTGCTTGATGGAATGGATGGTATTCAACTAGTTGGTGCCGATCCTTCAAAAGGCTCTTTTATGGCGCCGACATTATTGCGCTGTAACGACCCATTGAATATTACAACCCCGCACGAAGTTGAAGCCTTTGGGCCGGTAAGTACGTTAATGCCTTATGATGGTATTGAGCAAGCGATTGAACTCGCCAAAATGGGTAAAGGAAGTCTAGCAGGCTCGGTGGTAACTAAGAGTAGCGAACATGCACGCGATATTATTTTAGCCAGTGCTTCACATCACGGACGTATGTTGGTACTAGATGCCGAGTGTGCAAAAGAGTCAACGGGTCATGGTTCACCATTAGCAAGTCTAGTTCATGGTGGTCCTGGTCGAGCCGGTGGCGGTGAAGAATTAGGTGGCTCTCGTGCTATTAAACATTACATGCAAAGAACTGCTGTTCAAGGATCGCCTAGTACAATTATGGCGATCACAAACCAGTACTGTGCTGGCGCAAAAACTACCGAAGATAGAATTCATCCTTTCAGAAAATACTTTGAAGAAATTCAAATCGGTGATTCCTTAACGACTCATCGTCGTACAGTAACGGAAGCGGATATTGTTAATTTTGGTTGTATTTCCGGCGATCACTTTTACGCTCATTTTGATGAAGTGGCTGCGGAAGATAGCTTCTTTGAAAAACGAGTTGCTCACGGTTATTTTGTTATTTCTGCGGCAGCGGGAATGTTTGTTGATCCTGGCGTTGGCCCGGTGATCGCAAACTACGGGATCGATAACCTACGCTTTGTTGAACCTGTTGGTATTGGGGACACTATTCAAGTAAAACTAACCTGTAAGCGGAAGATCAACAAGGGCAAAAAGCCTGATGATAAATTCCATACGGGTGTTGTTGCTTGGGCGGTTGAAGTGACTAATCAGCACGGTGATCCAGTGGCTATTTATGATATTTTAACGTTGGTAGAACGAAAGAATTCTGACGCTTAGATTAGACATAGCTTTAATCAATTTAGAAGGCTCTGCTTGATTGTAGGGCCTTTTTTTTGCCCGTCAAACTTTAGAGCGATATTGATTTGTTAAAGACAGAAGATGCCCGCTGATGAATGGCAAATACTGCAATGAAGGAAAATTTTATGCAGCTTTGTCATTGCGAGCGAAGCGCGGCAATCTCGCTCAGCACGAGAATAGCTATAACTTGGAGTGAGAAACTATCGGAATGAGATTGCCGCGTCGTTCCTCCTCGCAATGACACTGCCCGTGAACGACTAGAAAGCGATGATTAAAGCCAATTCACACTAATCATAATGCCGCTAGAACGAACATCCGTGCCCATAATGATTATGTCAAGAACTGCAATTTAGC
>CAJQOL010000132.1 GCA_905479925.1 uncultured Kangiellaceae bacterium
TGCATTTTCAGTTCCAGCAACCGCTAGATCCAATTCGGATTCAGCCATCTCGTCGATACTTCCGTTTAGGATGTATTCGCCATTCTTATAACCAACTCGTGCTGCACCAACAGGGCCATTAAATGGTAAACCTGATACAGAAAGAGAAGCTGAAGCCCCTAGTAATGCAACTAATTGCGGGTCAACTTGTGGGTTAATGGAGATAACTGTACAAACGATTTGCACCTCATTTAAGAAACCTTTAGGAAATAGAGGTCTTAACGGACGGTCGATTAACCGAGCCGTTAATGTTTCGCCGTCAGAAGGACGGTTCTCACGTTTGATAAAACCACTAGGAATTTTTCCCGCAGCATATCGCTTCTCTTGGTAGTTGACAGTCAAAGGGAAGAAGTTTTGTCCTTCTTTAGCTTCGCGCTTACCGACCGTAGAAACTAATACAGTTGTACCTTCTACGTCGATGATCACACAACCTGATGACTGGCGAGCTATTTCGCCGGTTTCTAGCGTTACGGTTCTATTACCGTACTGAAATGACTTTTTTATAGGATTCATTATATGTCCTTGATTTTCTTTAATTATTTAACAAATTACCTAGAGTATTCAGTTGATGTCTTGATAAAAACCTCAATAGAATAGTCTAGGCCTGTAATTTTCTTATGGGCTCTCACCATAAGTCGCTCTAATATATCGCAAAAAAGGGGCACAAGGCCCCTTTTTTTTGAAAGATTTTTTTCTAGCGACGTAAACCGAGTTGACCGATAAGAGTCGTGTAGCGAGTTACATCTTTTCCTTTTAAGTAGTCAAGCAACTTACGACGCTGACTAACCATTCTCAACAGTCCTCGACGAGAGTGATGATCATGGATGTGTTCTTTAAAGTGTCCTTGTAAGTGATTAATTTGGTGGCTTAACAATGCAACCTGAACTTCCGGAGAACCTGTATCCCCTTCACCACGTCCGTATTCACTGACAATCTTTGATTTTGCTTCTGCACTTAGTGACATTATTTACTCCAATAAGTAATAGTATATTAAAAACAGGTTCAGCCAATCACTAATTCAGCAGAACCAAGACGGGCCGGATTGTACAGTAGGTAAGGTAGCCAAGCAAGCCTAACACAGACTAAAACCGGCAATTCCTTAAAATGGCTCTAGAACGTAGTCAAATTAAGGGTGCTCGGAGATTTTTTAGCGTCATCCTCATATCAAATAGCCATCATACAAGGCCAACTAAAAATCTCTTCAAGTTATGTATACAGGAATAGAAGCCTTCACTTTTTTTACGTGGATAGCTTTATATCTGACTAGCCTTAAATCGATTTTTAAAGAGTCTACGAGCATTAGCTAATGTCCGCTGTGCAACATCTTGAAACTAAGCGACACATTAAAGGAAAGATTCCTCAACCAAAAGAATGTAAAAATCTAAGCCTGTTAATTAGCGTTTACCACAAACCCGCCAGCAATACTGTATTAATGGGAGAGAAAAAGATGGAACATGACTTTCAAAAAAACCTGCGGAATAAAAAAGTATTTGACCAATGTGTGTTAGATCCGAGCTTCCAAACACTGGCAACGCCAACTAAGATTATTCGATTACGCGGCAAACTTTTTTCAGTTCTATGCTGTCTCGTAGAGAACAACAATCAACTGGTTACCCGTGAAAAGCTAATTAATGACTGCTGGTATGGCAATATATATACGGGCCAGAAAGCCGTAACTCATACTATCTGTCACTTAAGACGCCTTCTTAAAGAACAGCAAATTAACGCCTCTATAACAACGTTATCAAAACAAGGCTATGTGTTTACTGACCACTCCAAAGTACAACCCCAAAGCATCGAACAGAAAAATTATGCCAGTGCGTAGTTAAACTATGAAAACTGCCTGGTAAATTTTTGGTCCCAGAAGCTAGAAATTGGCATCAACCTGAAAGTAAATTTCTCGACCCACAGCGCTAGCATACCCTTCATCGTTTGCAAACCAAGGCCAGTTGTTTTGTGTTGGATCTTGAGGAGGTAGACGATTAGTAATGTTATTTACGCCTAAACTAAACCGAGTAAACTCCGAATATTGATACCTGAAATTACCGTTTAACGTCGTCCACGACGATACAAACTGCTGAGAATCATCACTATCGCTAAACCGTCCCGCTATTTTATCGACGTAGCTCAATTTGAGAGTCACCCCCAGCTTTTCTTTTTGCCAGTCTAAGGTCAAGTTTGAGCGATACTCAGGATAAAAACCTAACTCAACGCTATCGGTTGTTTCAGCGCCCTCAAAAGCCAAGAAGTCAAAATTTCGGATCCAAGTGGTCGTCATTTTTGCGTTCCAATCACCGTATTGGTTTCGCCAATCATTTTCGATCGTTATGTCTACACCCTGGGTTTCCTGTTTAGCAAAGTTAATTGGCCCAGTGGTTACTGACGCCTCACTGCCATTTAACGTGCCATTGCTATCTCGAACAACCAGCTCACAGAGCTCTCCGTATATGGTACAGGCGTTCAAAATTGCTTGCGGCGAAATAGCGAATACGATATCGGTTAAGGAAATATCAAATAGATCGACAGACAACGAAAGTTCATCATTAGCCTGCCAAATAAGCCCTAAGTTAATATTGGTTCCTCGCTCCTCGGAAAGCTCGATGTTTGGAAGTGTCAGTACTTGCACTGATTGAACGACGCCATTTTCCCCGTTTTCAGGATCAAATATCAACGGGTCAACTAAATCTACAAATCCTCGAGAAATACCACCAAATAATCGTTGCATATCTGGCGCTCTGAAACTTTTTCCCCAAGACAAACGCGTTAGTAATGTTTTAGTCGGCGTATAAGCTACAGAAACGCGAGGACTAAAAGCGCTGTTTACGCTAGACATATCATCATAATCATCCCAGCGGAGTGCTATATCAAGCTCAAAATTTTCAGTAAAAGGCATACTCAATTCACCACCGATACCTAAGTGGTCTCTTTCGCCTCTGCCGCTAGATGTGCCACCGAAGCCTTCACCATTTAACGAGAGGCTATCGGGACGGTCTTGATAATTTTCTTTAACATGCTCAAACGCTAAAGCAAATTTAACTGGCCCATCGGATAGCTGCCAGGGTGTATCACCAAAAATAGAAAAATCCACCACACGATTGACCGAATACGCTTTGCGGTTCGCGGTAAAACTTAATAGATCAACTAATGACGAGGGGATCGGTTGAAATAGATCGAGTCCGTTTTCAACAGCGGAATTAAGACCGCTCAAAAGAATATTATTTTCATCAATATCAAGTTCGGTTTTATTGTAGGAAAAGGCAAACTCCCAGTCATATAGCCCCCCCATTAATTCTCCTTCGAAACCAGCTAATAAGTTAAATGCATCGTTTTGAATGTCACTTTCACGCGGCCCAAACTCTACTAGACGCCTAACAAAGACCCCTTGTTCGGGAGTTGCGCTACCATTGGTGGGATTATTTAATGCCCCTACAGGCACAATGCCTCCAATATTCGGTACTAGCGTGCCAACACCGGAAAATTCGCCGCCACCATAATAATTAGGCTCTAATTCAGTCACCGTTGCCAGCCGAGATAGGCCTAAACGACTGAAAAAAGCTAAACTGCTGTCAATTTCGTAATGCACTCGAGTCATCAATGACATTCTCTCCTGCGGCGCAATTAGTTGACGGCTAGGCGACCTGTCAAAACCGCACCAACGATCGTCATCCTCATAGACTGCGAGTTCTACATTTTGAATACCAAGTCCAGCCAGCGCGCCGTCGGCAGTTCCGCAATTAGGGTCTTGTACGATTTGATTGCTGTCTAAACCAAGAAAGGAAGCACCGAAAGCACTATATTGACCACGAGGGTTGGCGACATCGCTTTTAGCAAAACTTCTATCAGTCGCCCACAAGGGCTCTTGCAGCCAATAGTCAAGAATAACATCGACCTGAGTATCGCCATTTCTGGCACCGGTTAATAAATTGAACCTTTGAGTTTCGTAGCCCCCACCTGAAGTTGTTGAACTTCTCATATTCAGCGAAATACCAGCCATGTCTTTTCGAGTAATAACGTTAATGACACCGGCAACAGCGTCACTGCCGTAAACCGCTGATGCACCATCGGTTAACACTTCAATACGTTCCACGAAAGCCATGGGAATTGACGATAAGTCTACAAAATTAGTGGTACCGCTGAGGCCAATGGGGTAGATAGGTAGCCGACGTCCGTCTATTAATGTGAGGGTTTGACCGAAGCCTAGGCCTCTCAAATTAACCGACGATGCTCCAGGTGTGAAACCGAAAGTAGCGCTATTGTCCAAAGTACCACCGGCGTTTTGGGTCATATTATCGATGACATCTTTAACATTGGCGTAGCCGAGTTTATCTATTTCCTCTCGGTCAATCGAAAAAACGGGCGACAGGTTTTTAATATCGATCTTTTTAATACGCGAGCCAGTTACAACCACCTCATTATCTTCAGTAACCGTTTGAATTTCATCGCTATTTTCTTCATTCGCGAACGCTGATGGTAATGAGCCAAAACACACTAACGTTGCTATTAAACGAGATATTATTATTTTACAATCCATGAATTCTTGATCTCATAGCTCTTTCAAAAGAGCACTGCTTGATAATCCCAATAAGTCGATAAGTGTACCGTAAAATCTTGCAAAATGGCAGATGTCAAAATGATTGCGTGGATTTAT
>CAJQOL010000133.1 GCA_905479925.1 uncultured Kangiellaceae bacterium
GTTCGGGGATTGCTTTAACCTGTTAACCTCACGCAAAATTGTCATTGCGAGGACGAAGGACGCGGCAATCTCTTTGCGATCAGATTTAGAAACTAAAATCAAGAGATTATCTACCAGAGATTGTCCCCGAAAGATTGATACGGACCTGTATTTATTTTACCTAACAACTAGCTCCTAGCCCCTGCTTTTTCTCACCACTTGCAACTAGCCATTCGCAACCTGTGCCTCGCCTTACCTCTCTAAAAAATTATTATCAATGGCACTTTTTAGCAATGCTTTATGCTGCTCGGATTTTATAGAGAAATACATTACCGCCATGCAGAAGGCTAAGATCCCGTACAGGAGCATAAAACAGGCGGTGTGAATGCCAAACCAGTCAACGGCTATACCGAACATAACGGGAAGTGTTACACCGCCAAGGGCGCCTATAGTCGCGACGGTTCCTCCTACGCTGCCCATGTGGTCTGGGTAATGATCTTGAATCACTTTATACACGCTTGCTCTGCCGAATCCTTGCGCAATGCCAATGATAAAAATGAGGAAGGTAAAAAGCCAAACATTAACTTCTATCGACAGGTTAACATCTTTTTCGACGCCGTGAATGATCATGGTTGTCGGAGGGTAACTAAGGAAGAACAGGCAGATAAGACATACCCAAAAAACTCCCCAGTTAACGGCTCTTCCGCCGTAGCGATCGGAGAACCATCCTCCAAGTGCTCTAACCATACTTGAGGAAGTTACAAACAATAATGTTAATAGCATGGCTTTATCAATGTCCATTTTATAAGCGCTCATATAATACTGAGGGAGCCAAAGTAAGAGCGCAAGAAAGCTTCCGAAAACGAAGTAATAGTAGAGGCCAAAGCGCCATACTTTGAATTCCTTTAAAGGTGCTAAATGATACTTAAAACTCGGATTACGACGTTTTTTCATATAACGTGTTTCATCCGGTGCGATAAAAAGAAACAGTACTAGCATCAGCAGCATGCCGATTGAATAGAATAATCCAATCGATTGCCATCCCCAAAAGTGAATCACTTGCGGAGCCAGTGCGAGTGTAATCGCTGCACCGGCATTGCCGGCGCCAAAAACACCCATCGCATACCCTTGTTGACGTCGTTCGAACCATGCAGATACGTAGCTAATTCCAATGGTAAAAGACACGCCAGAGATTCCAATCAATAAGCCGATCGCTATATAACCGAAATAACTTTCCACCCATCTTAGTGAAAATATGGCGGGAATTATTAGTGCCATTTGAATGGCGAAAAGCGTTCGGCAAGAATATTTTTCGCAAAGAAAACCAACAGGGAAGCGCAAAATTGCACCAGTTAACATGGGGGACGCTAATAGAAAACCAAATTCTGTCGCTGACAGATTTAATGTTTCTCGAATTGATATTCCCATGACTGCATAAAGCGTCCAGACGGCAAAATTAGCGGCAAATGCAAGTGTCGATATTAACAAAACCCGTCGCGCTTGTGTTTGTTGAAAATCCATACTGTTTTCTCTTTTTGTAAGCAACTGCGTAACTATTTTTTAATTAGTCTAGCATGACTTTGTCGATAAAATGTCTATATCAATGGTGATAGTGTCTACCACTTTGTAGGTAGAAAATCCCTTGGTTATTACATTATCTACTGAGTAAAATAACATCGATTGACCTAGATCAGGTTTTTAACTGGTGGGTTGCTAGACTTGTCGCATTCCAAAAAAGGTACGACTCTAAAATCTATTGCTTAAGGGGAATAGCGATGACTGATAACGGTAAACTTAATATCCTTAATTTTAAGGACCCAAAAATAAAAACATTGCATGTCACTTGGTTTGCATTTTTTCTTACCTTCGTGGTTTGGTTTTCACATGCTCCATTGATGGTTTTCATTAAAGAAGCATTTAACTTGACCACGCCGCAAGTTAAAGCGCTTTTAATATTAAACGTTGCGTTAACAATTCCTGCAAGAATAGCAATTGGAATGCTCGTCGATAAATTTGGCCCTCGAATTATTTATAGTGGACTATTGGTTATATCAAGCTTCATTTGTCTAGGTTTTGCAACCGCAGATAGCTATGAACAGTTGGCTCTATTTCGGTTCTTGTTGGGATTTGTCGGTGCTGGTTTTGTCATCGGGATTCGTTTGGTAGGAGAGTGGTTTCCTGCGAAACATGTTGGTGTTGCGGAAGGTATATACGGGGGCTGGGGTAATTTCGGTTCGGCTGCTGGTGCAATGTCTTTACCAACAATCGCTCTTCTTTTTGGTGGTGATGATGGCTGGCGTTACGCGCTTGGTCTCACTGGTGTTATTGCCGGTATCTACGGATTATTTTTCTACAGTGTTGCTCGCAACACTCCAAAAGGGTCCACCTATTTTAAACCTAAAAAATCCGGTGGTCTCGAAGTTACAAGCCGCGGTGATTTCTATTTTTACCTGCTGATGAACGTTCCCATGTATATAGCGCTTGGTGTTTTATCATGGAAACTATCACCATCGGGTGTTGCCTTATTAACAACTCAGACTATGTACATTATGTGGATAGCACTGATTATACTTTTTGCTTTTCAAACCAATGCAATTTACCAAGTTAATAAGGAAAATCTTCAACAAGGCGTACCGGACTTAGAAAAATATAAGTTTAAACAAGTCGCTATTCTAGACGTTGCTTACTTTGTAACATTTGGTTCTGAATTAGCTGTGGTCTCTATGTTACCGCTTTATTTCCTAGATACGTTTGAAGGTTTGAGCGCGGTTCAAGCAGGCCTGCTGGCTTCTGGATTTGCATTTATGAACTTGGTGGCAAGGCCTACTGGTGGTTGGTTCAGCGATAAATTTGGACGACGAAAAAGTCTAATGATTTTAATTGGCGGATTGACTATTGGTTATTCTGTGTTGGCCAACATCAACAGTGAGTGGTGGATTCCTCTAGCGGTTATCTCGACCATGTGTTGCTCTTTCTTTGTGCAAGCGGGAGAAGGGGCTGTGTTTGCAATTGTTCCTTTGGTTAAGCGCCGCATGACTGGACAGATCGCGGGCATGGCTGGAGCCTACGGAAATGTTGGCGCGGTTACTTATCTAACTGTCTTGTCTTTTGTTGATTACAGTACTTTCTTCTATGTGATATCAGCTTCCGCAGCGATTATCTTTTTCGTCTGTTGGTTTATTGATGAGCCTAAAGGGCATATGGCGGAAGTTATGCCGGATGGTAGCGTTCACCTAATTGATGTGGAATAATCTGTTGCATGGAAAGCAATCAAACGTCTAATTCTTTGACTAACACAAAGCATAGTCGAGTATCAGTTAACGACCCAGGTTCTGAAAATTCAAACTCTGGGTCTGAAACGACTTATCTGTCGGTGGAGATAGGACAATGTACGACGAAGGGCGTTAAAGAACAAAACGAAGATCATGTAGGCAGTTTTGTTCCAACCGCATCGATCCAATTAGAAAATAAAGGAATAGCTTTAGCCGTTGCTGACGGCGTGAGTAGCGCAGAGGCTGGTCGAGAAGCAAGCCAAACCGCAGTAAATAATTTTATCGAAGATTATTTTCAAACCCCAGACACCTGGTCGGTAAGTCATTCTGGGCAAAAAATCCTTACCGCAATTAATTTAAAACTCTACCGTAAAAGCCACGCGTTTACTAATGAAGAAAAGGGTTTTTTGTGCACCTTTAGCGGCATGATTATTAAGTCTCGAATCGCCCATGTTTTTCACGCTGGTGATAGTCGTATATATCAGCTAGTCGATAACCAGCTCAAACAGATTACCCATGACCATATTGCCATGCTTGGACAAGGACGCAGTATATTAGCAAGAGCCGTAGGGATGGATAGTCAGCTAAATATTGACTATTCAAAATTCGAGATCAAAAAGGGAGACGTATATCTATTAACAAGTGATGGCGTCCATGATTTTGTTGAGCAGGAACAGCTAGTTGAAGTGCTTAAATCCGACCTAAATGAGCAGCAAAAGTCAGAAGCGATAGTAACAAAAGCAAAGGAAAACAAAAGCGACGACAATATCAGTTGTTTAGTTTTGTCTATTAAGTCTTTACCGAACCAATCACTTAATGATTTTAATACACAACTAACGCGATTACCTTTCCCTCCAGACCTATCGCCAGGGATGAGTATTGATGGCTTTAAAATTATCAAAGAAATATTTGCCAGTAGTCGCAGCCAGCTTTATCTGGTAGAAGTAGAAGCCACCGGTGAGCTGGTAGTGATGAAAACACCTTCAATAAATTTTGAAGGAGATACGTCCTATATAGACAGGTTTATTCAAGAAGAGTGGATTGGACGTAGGATTGATACGCCTTATGTCGTGAAAACCTTAATGCAAAATCATCAGCGGAATTTTCTGTACTACATTATGGAGTACGTTAAGGGGGAGACCCTAGAGGTTTGGATGAAGAAGAACCCATTCCCATCACCTAAAGTAGCTATAAAGATAGTCGAACAAGTAGCCAAGGGTTTGGAAGCTTTTCATAATCAAGAAACCATTCATCAAGATCTAAAACCTGGCAACGTAATGATTGACGAAAACGGTGATGCGAAAATTGTTGATTTTGGTTCTGTTTATGTAGCTGGAATTGCGGAAATATTTAGACCAATTAAACATGAAGGCGCTTTAGGTACAGCAACTTATTCGGATCCTCATTATCTGTTAGGAACAAATTCTGGAGTTCAAGGAGACCTGTATGCGTTGGCCACCATTACCTACGAACTGTTTACCGGCGAGTTACCTTTTGGAAAAGCAATCGAGGAGTGCCAGTCGGCCATGGATTATGACCGCCTCAGGTATCGCAGTGCTAACCAGTTTAATCCAATTATACCACTTTGGTTCGATCGTACATTGGAGCGAGGTCTAGCCTTTGAGCTTGAAGAAAGGTATTCGACACTCGAAGAATTTCTTAATGATTTGCATAATCCTAATCCTGATTATCTATTGGATGACCCTAGCTATAAAAAGGATAAGAACCAAGCGTTATTCTGGCAATTTATTTCGGGATTTATGTTGTTGACCATTATCCTGATATTTATTCTGTTTTCTTAAGTTTTTGAAGATAAAAAGAAAACAAGGACAGAAATAGAACAAGAATTTTTACCACAGAGTGCGCAGAGTCCTCAGAGGTTAAAGCAAAGTCAAAGTCAAAGTCAAAGTCAAAGGCAAAGTCAAAATCAAAAAAGACTTTACCACGGAGGCGCGGAGACGCGGAGCACGAGTCTGTAAAACAATTGATAGACTGGATATTTCAAAAAGGTGTTTTTTGTAGGTTGGTTAGAAGAATGAAACCCAACAGCGGTGGTTCGGAAGTGTCTGGATTAAACATGTTGGCAAACCTTTCGTTCGTTCAAATGAATTAATATCATTGATTTAATTACACCATTGCGGGGCATGTTTTTGGGGTTCGCTAGATTACGCTCTACCCAACCTACGAACTTGCAAAGGTACAATTTATTTCCAATTCATTCCGGTTTATGGGGGGCGTCGATAAAAATTCCACGAGTGATATATTTCTAAACAGATTGCCGCGTCCTACGTCCTCGCAATGACAAGTAGCTGGCAGTTACTTTTTTTGAGAATCTATTTCTTTTACCTCTGGGAACTCTGTACTCAAAACACTTCGTGGGGCAGGCCCTGTCTCTATGGTAGAAAATAGGTTTTTATCTTTTTTGTATTTTTCTCCGTGTCTTCGTGCCTCCGTACCCACAGCGCTTCGCGGGGCAGACCCTGGTGAGAATCTTTGCTCTTTGCTGTTTCTACTAATTATTCCCCAGCCTTAACAATCAGTCCCATTTTATCGTCGTAACCATCGGGGCGTGGAAGCCAAACTTTATGACCAGAGCCCGGTGCAACGATCATTTCGCCGCCATATTGGTTAGTCATGCTTTCTATTTCGGTTTGTACGTCTCCTTTCGGTGACATAAAGACTAACTGATCGCCAACTTCAAATTTGTTTTTCACCTCAATAAGAATTTCTTTTTCGCGAGCTTCAATCACTTCACCTACAAATTTTTGCTGGTGGTGTTCGGGGCTGCCATTCAAATAGTTTTGATAGTCATCATGTACATGGCGCCGGAAGAACCCTTCGGTGAATCCTCGATTAGCCATGCCTTGTAAATTATCCATTAGCTTCATGTTAAATGGCCTACCGGCTAAGGCGTCATCTATCGCTTGGCGATAAGCCTGAGAGGTTCTAGCAGCATAGTAGTGAGATTTGGTTCGTCCTTCGATCTTTAAGCAGTCAATTCCTATCTCGATGAGTTTTTCAACATGTTGTATCGCTCTCAAATCTTTTGAGTTAAAGATATAGGTGCCATTTTCATCCTCATACATCGGCATATATTCGCCTGGACGCTGTTTTTCTTCGAGCAGAACCATCTTATCTGTTATTCCGCCAATGCCCGTAGCGGTGACTATTTGTGGTTCTGATGCACTTTTATTTGTGGCACTAACATCTGTAGTCGCGTCAGCTCCGTTTGCTAGAAGTATGTCGCCGTTATCCTGTTGCTCCGCTTCATGAACATCATAGCCCCAGCGACAAGCGTTGGTGCAGGTGCCTTGGTTTGGATCTCGGTGGTTAAAGTAACCTGATAATAAGCAGCGACCAGAATAGGCAATACACAGAGCACCGTGAACAAATACCTCTAGCTCAATGTCCGGACACTGCTGTCTAATTTCCGCCACTTCATTTAGTGATAACTCTCGCGAGAGAATCACTCGTTTAACTCCCATAGACTGCCAAAACTTAACCGCAGCATAGTTTACGGTATTCATTTGAACGGAAAGGTGTATGACGGTTTCTGGCCATTTCTCGCGCACCATCATCATTAAACCGGGATCAGACATGATTAGAGCGTCCGGTTTCATATTGATTACCGGCTCAATGTCTTTAATAAAAGTCTTAACTTTAGAGTTATGTGGAGCGATATTCGCCGCTACAAAGAACTGTTTGCCTTGTGATTGTGCTTCTTTAATTCCAATGGCAAGGTTTTCTTGGTTAAAGCTGTTATTACGTACCCGCAAGCTATATCGGGGTTGTCCCGCGTAAACGGCATCAGCTCCGTAAGCGAATGCATAACGCATGTGTTTTAAGGAGCCCGCCGGCGCTAAGAGTTCAGGTGAAAATGGTTTTGTCATGGCGTCATACTGTAAAGGTTGTTTGTAAGTAATAAGATCGGGTTAATGTCGGCTTAAAAGCCGCGGGATTGTATCATTTAGGGCCTTTTAGGCGATTTGTATCCGCGTTTTACTTGATCTCGATCAGTTTTTATTTATAATGCGCTGCTCAAATTATGAACAATCACCGCACCAGATTTACGTTCTGGTTAGCTGAAGGAAATATTATGTCTCACATTGTCTGTGCGCTTTATAAATTTGTTGCGCTTGAAAACTACCAATCTATCCGCCAACCGTTACTCGATTTCATGAAAGAAAATGAAGTCTGCGGTACCTTATTACTCGCTCACGAAGGCATTAACGGAACAGTATCTGGTGCAAGAAAATCTATTGATTCTTTACTAGCATGGCTTGAGAGCCAACCAGGTTTGGAAGATATTGTCGTTAAAGAATCTATATCTGAAGACAAGCCGTTCAAGCGCACTAAAGTTAAATTGAAAAAAGAAATCGTTACCATGGGCGTTGAAGATATTGACCCAAGGAAAGTAGTTGGTACTTATGTTGAGCCAAAAGACTGGAACGATTTGATTAATGACCCTGAAGTGTTGTTAGTGGACACAAGAAATGATTACGAATATGCAGTGGGTACTTTTGACCACGCGGTTAATCCAAATACTACCTCATTCCGAGAATTTCCAGACTACGTTAAAGAAAACTTGAACCCGGAAAAACATAAGAAAGTTGCCATGTTTTGTACCGGTGGAATACGTTGCGAAAAGTCGACGGCTTATATGAAACAGCAAGGTTTTGACGAGGTATATCATCTAAAAGGCGGAATTCTAAAATACTTAGAAGAAGTACCAAAAGAAGAGACCACTTGGCAGGGTGAGTGTTTTGTATTTGATGACCGAGTTACTGTTGACCATGACCTTAAGCCTGGTCAGTACGACCAATGTAACGCATGTCGTATGCCGATTACCAAAGACGACCAACTAGACGATAAGTATGAGCAAGGTGTTAGCTGTCCTCATTGTTTTGATACCACTAGCGAAGAGCAAAAAGCCCGTTACCAAGAGCGTGAAAAGCAAATCCAACTGGCTAAGGCTAGGGGAGAGGAGCATATTGGTGGTGATGCGGAAAAACATCTAATTGAACGACGCGAGTTGAAGAAAAAACAACGAGAGCGAGTAAGGGAGTTAAATAACCTGAACTCCTGATAGAACAGGCATTCCAGCAATTAAGGTGAGCAATTACGAGTGATTAGATCTTGTGGAACTCACCCATGACTTTATTCGGGTTTTAAAGCTACTTTGACCCGAGTATAGTCTAAATAGACTGCGCCTAGCGGGTACTAAGCTCTAGATAGCTTAAAAATTCTCTCATTCCTTGAACCTTAAAATCGCGTATTTCCTTCCTTTGCGCAACGATTGTTTTGCGTAACGATTGCTATGATGGATACTGTAATTTTCAGATTAGTACACGCTTTCTTCTCTTTCGCTAGAACATAATCCAAGCAGCGAATAGCAAGTCTCCAGCGATGCATTAGCTTGTGCTTTTTTGAGTGAAACATACTTAAATCCGTTTAGATACGGGCGAAAAGACATTTATTTGCATAAGTAGTAGTTGTTGCCAGTTCTCGGCAGGTTAGGTTGTTCCATATTGGTGAGTTTTTGGTAACTAGTTGATAATAAAGAAATATCTCTAAAATGGCATAGAAGTGTTTTAACACCAAACGTTGTTAAAACATTCTATTGTAAATATCATAGATCGCTGTACTATATTGATTTAATTAAAAAAATAGTCGGAATGCTGTAATTGAGTCGGCGGATTAGGTATCTTTACTGCATTCTATCAGCTGTTTTATTTTTGAAGGGACGTGATGAGCACAGAGTACGAAATCGAAATAGACGTGGTGATGTCTTTCAAGATTAACGTTAAAGCAGATGATATTGCTCATGCTTATGATTTGGCAGAAGACGCAGCAATGGACCATTTAGACTTGAAGGTCTCTAACTCACGTGAGTTCGAATCGTTTTGGGAAAATGACGTGAGTTTGCTCCGCAAGAAATGCGTGCCTACATCGGAATGAAATATAACCAGAAGTTGCAAAATATTCTGGCAAAAGCGCCTGAATTTATGAATTAGGCGTTATGAATCATGAAAGCTCAGTTCAACATCCATGCGTTTGTGGAGAATACGGACAATTACGATTGAAGAGCTGGAGCTTTCTCTATA
>CAJQOL010000134.1 GCA_905479925.1 uncultured Kangiellaceae bacterium
GCCATTGATAAGCGGCTGAGCGACCGCTCCAGCACCATTACCCAAGCACATTAATTCTTCACCACTATCACCACCAACTAGAAAAGTATTGGTGACATAGCCGTCTGCAACGTTAGAGCCGTTACAATCAACATTACTCACGCCATCCACAGGAACCTTGTAACTCACAGCAACACTGTCAGAAGCGGCATCCAGCGATAGGTTTAAATCAACCGCTGGCGGTACTCTTGCATTAAAATCGTCAATCCAACCACCACGCTGAATCTCATTTTCCAGAAAAATCATCGCAAAACGTCCATCTTCTTGAATATCCGCTAGCTCATCCTGAAGCGTGTAATTGGCATTAGAGCCAACGAATAACTGAATTACACCAGCGATTAATATAATGCCCAAAAGCCCGGCGATTAATAACTCAACAATAGTAAAACCTTTTTGCTTACTGACATTAGACAGTTGAGGAGATCGGCCACTAACTCTCTTATCGCTAATAACTATCACGGTAAAATCTCCAAAATTACGCAGTTTTTCTCGGCATTGCCAATTAGAGCGTTACAACTAGAATTAACATTAGACTTTTGACCTAAATCAGAGCGAGCTCTAGCCGCATCCCACTCAACAACAATAGACAACCGCCAACCTGAACTGACTACTCTAACTTTCCCTTCTGGTAAGGTATTATCGGCAATTTTACAAATATCCCATTTATCAAAGGTTGTAATATCTTGTAAATCATCAATATCATCGCTACAGGCTGCATCAGCTTCATTGCCGCCATTGGCTCTACAATAAAGCGCGGGCGCACTGTCACAGGCATAACCACCTGCATCAACATAATTTGCGATATAAGTGTCATGGTCTAGGGTGCTACCTGGCACCATTTGAGCAACTTTAGATGAGCGGATTCTAGAGGATAACTCTTCGGCAATTGAAGTCGCTTGCGACGTAAAAAAACCTTCTTGATTGCTGCTGACGCTAGCCACCTGCAAAGAAGCAACCCCTAGTAAGCCAATACCTAAAATAAGTGTTGTTACTAATATTTCAATCAAAGAAACGCCTGACTGTTTTGATAACAACGACGAGGTATAAGCGTTATTCAACATCGGTAGACCCCGCTGCGCTAATCGAAATTGTCTTGGATTTGCTTCGATCATCAGTTAACTTAATGGTTACCACAGCGGATAAATTTGGACGAAAGCCGGTAGGATCAAAGGTTATATCGGGAAACGTACTAGGCGACCACGTGATACCAGAGTCGTCAGGCTCAAACCGATTTATTTCGGTGCCGCTAACGACTTCTTTTACAATCCAGCCATTACCGCCGGCAGTTAATATAACCTGGACCCCTCTATTTATTGCTTCTGAGCGTGCAATACTAACTGCACCAACTACCAAATTAGTATTTGAAACTAACCGCGAGTTTTTAATTTGGTTATCAAACGCTGGGACTGCGATAGACGCCAGAATGCCAACAATTGCAATAGCAATTATCAACTCAGGTAACGTTACACCGGTGCATTTTTTCAGCATTTCACCATTTCCTAGTCAGGTTCAAACAAAATTTTCTATGAAAAATCTATTTATCTGAGTCTAACTATGGTCGAGGGAGGCCAAAGATTCAACTGTTCCCCGATAACAGTTTGTATTTTAAGGATAAGTGGACAGTGAAAGGTCAAAACGTGCGCTAGTTCAACAAATTTTAACTATTTTGGTAGCTAGTCGTTTTAGCCTTTTAAGCGGCGAGGCCTAGTAGATGGCCTATTAGACTGATTGTGAAGCACTAGCCATGTGGATTGGTTAGGTAATTGATTTCTTTGGGTTCAAGCGACCCTTTCTTCGATGTATGCTAAAACGTTAACGTAACTCAATCGGCACAGCAAAAACCATATTTTCAGTGTTTTCTGTTGAAAAAGAGGTTAAAACTCCGCCTGATTTTTTCAATCTATCCAACACTTGCTCTACCAAAATTTCCGGGGCTGAAGCTCCAGCGGTTACGCCAATGCTATTAACACTCACTAGCCAATCAGCTTGAATTTCTGAAGCATTATCAATGAGATAAGCTCGGCTGCCTTCGTTTTCCGCTAGTTCCTTTAGTCGATTTGAGTTTGAACTGTTTTGACTGCCGACCACCAAAATCAACTCCGAAGTTTCCGCCAGTTGCTTTACCGCATCCTGCCTGTTTTGAGTGGCATAACAGATGTCGTCTTTTTTTGGCCCCTGAATCAGGGGAAATTTTTCTTTTAAAAATCGAATTAAACGCTGGGTATCATCAATGGACAATGTTGTTTGGGTCATATAATGCAGTTTACTCGGATTACTAACCTGCAGATTTTTAATGTCCTCTTCCGATTCAACCAAGTAGATTCCACCGCTTTCGCTGGCATATTGCCCCATAGTCCCCTCGACTTCGGGGTGCCCTTTGTGACCAATTAAAACACACTCTTCATCACGTCGGGAGCGACGATTAACTTCCATGTGAACCTTAGTAACGAGAGGGCAAGTGGCATCAAATACTTGAAATCCGCGCTGCTTAGCCTCGGCTTTTACCGCTTGTGAGACGCCGTGAGCACTATAGATTAATGTGCTGCCAGGAGGAACCTCCGCAAGATCTTCAATAAAAATAGCGCCTTTCTCTTTTAGACCATCTACGACAAATTTATTATGGACCACTTCATGCTTAACATAAATTGGCGCTCCAAAAATATCTAAGGCGCGATTAACAATTTCTATTGCGCGGTCAACACCGGCACAAAACCCTCTGGGGTTAGCAACAACTATTTCCATTCGATTTCCATACGGTTACTTTATTCGTTTACTTTATTCGATTACTTTATTCGATATTCCAGAAAGAAGGTCAATGTTTCCTAGTTTCTAACATCTTTAATGTCTATTTCAAAGACCACGGTCTCACCAGCTAAAGGGTGGTTAAAATCAACCTTTACTGAACTTCCTTGAAACTGCCGAATTACGCCCGGCACTGAACCTCCACCAGGCTGCTCAAATGCAATGATGGCCCCTTCCTTTAGTTCAATATCCTGTGGGAACTGCGATATATCCATAAAGTGGATTTGATCAGGGTTACTCTCACCAAAAGCATCTGCCGCCTCTAGTTCAAACACTAATTCATCACCGGCTTTTTTCTCAAACAAATACTGTTCAAAAGCAGCGCTAAAGCTGCCATCTCCCATTACAAGCCAAGTTGGCTTGCCGCCTATCTTGGTACTATCGGCGATACTGCCATCTTTCAATTTAACCGTAACATCAGCTAAAACTCTGCTACTACTCGAAACAAGATTTGTCATTTTATATTACGTTTCTCAGTCGACTCTATGCTTTATTTGGTTTGTCTGTTTGTTCTTCGGGATTCTTAAAACTATCGTAAATCATCATAAATGCACCTAAGAAAATAACCGAATCAGCGACGTTAAATGCGGGAAAATGATAATCTTGATAATACCAATCAATAAAATCAACCACTTGACCTAACACCAATCGGTCATAAAGGTTGCCCATTGCGCCACCTAAAATTAAACTCAGTGCAATACCTAACCACCAATTTTTTGCTGGCAAGGTATATAGCCAATAAAGGATACCAATAGCAACTACGGAAGAAACTGTCGAAAAAAATATGACCTGCCATCCCCCTTGATCCGCTAAAAAGGAAAACGCCGCCCCTTTGTTATACGCTAAGGTAAAATTAAAAAATGGCATCACTTCAAAACGGCCGCCTGGTGTTACAAAATAATCAACGGCAATCCCTTTGGTAACTTGGTCAATAATAAAAAATATCACTGCGATCCATAACCAACGCCAACCTGTCTGAAGAAGCGGGTTGGACTTTAGTGAAGTCGTTTTAGGCGAGCTAAACTTAGGCATAGTGCCGAACCTCACCCTCTCCATCGACATTCTCTACACAGCGACCACATAACGATGGATGTTCTTCCTTAACACCAACGTCTGGTCGTCGATGCCAACAACGCTCACATTTTTCTTGTTCAGAACTAACGACTTGTATACCCAATCCGTCGATCTCCGATGGCTCACCACCGCTGCCCGTAATAACTTCAACTTTTGATGTAATAAGCACAAAACGAAGCTCATCTCCAAGCTTTGACAAAACCTGAGTCAATTGCTCGTTAGCATAAAGTTTAACTTCAGCTTCAAGGGACGAGCCAATTCCACTTTGTTTTCTCATCGATTCAATCTGGCGGTTAACTTCACTTTTAACTTTAGCAATTGTCTGCCAGTCAGAATCTGTTAGCAGCGCATCTTGGTCATTTGCAAACAACCCTTCATACCAAGTTTCCCAAAATATTGTATCTTTGGAATTACCCGGAATATTTGGCCACAACTCTTGCGCGGTGAATGACATAACAGGCATAAACCAACGAACAACCGCCTGAATAATATGGTAAAGCGCTGTTTGACAAGATTTATGGGCTAGCGATCCGGCTTTAGCGGTATATTGGCGGTCCTTGATAATATCTAAGTAAAAGCCCCCCATGTCCATCGCACAGAAGTGATGCATTTTCTGTGTTGCAACCAAGAAATTATATTCATCGTAGGCTTCAGCTAACTGCTTTTGCGTATTGTATGCACAATCAACAGCCCACCTATCAAGGGGAAGCATATCTTCCGGCGCAACAATATCGGTCTCTGGATCAAATCCGTTAAGGTTAGCTAAGAAAAATCTCGCGGTATTTCGTAAGCGCCGATAAGTATCAGCGGTTCTATTTAAAATTTCATCTGAAGCGGTTATTTCTGAACGGTAATCCGTAGAAGCAACCCATAACCTCAAGATATCTGCACCAAGCTTATTAATCACAGACATTGGAGCAACCACGTTACCCAAACTCTTTGACATTTTTTGACCTTTAGCATCAACCACAAAACCGTGAGTTAATACTTGTTTATATGGCGCTCTATCGTTGATAGCTATGCTAGTTAAAAGCGACGACTGAAACCAACCGCGATGTTGATCAGAGCCTTCTAAATATAAATCGGCAGGGTCAACTAATTCATCTCTTCGGTCAAGAACACATTGATGGGTGACACCGGAATCGAACCAAACGTCGAGGGTATCATTAACCTTCACATAGTCACTTGCTTGTTCGCCAATAAGTTCTTGCAGGTCAAGGTCAAACCATGCCTGCATCCCACCTTTCTCAACTAAAGCCGCGACTTGTTCCATTAGCTGCATTGTATCTGGGTGCAACTCATCGTTATCCTTATGGACTAACAAACAAAGTGGCACACCCCAGGTACGTTGCCTGGAAATACACCAGTCGGGCCTTCCGTCAACCATACCTTCAATTCTCGCTTGTCCCCATTCCGGTATCCACTGAACCTCTTTTATGGTTTCAAGCGCTTTATCTCTCAATCCATTTTGGTCCATTGATATAAACCACTGAGGTGTCGCACGAAATATCAGCGGTGTTTTTGTGCGCCAACAATGGGGAAAACTGTGAGAAAATTTTTCTTTACGAACTAACTTTCCACTTTGCGCTAATAACTCGCAAATAGGTTCATCGACTTTATAAACATGTTGTCCGGCAAAGTGTTCGGTTTGCTCCGAGTAAACACCGTTTGCATTAACAAGGTTAAGCGTTCCGATCCCGTATTTTCGAGATACGCTAAAATCGTCAGCGCCGTGATCTGGTGCAGTATGAACTAGGCCAGTACCGGCATCGGTCGTTACATGTTCCCCTAGCAACAACGGAATCTCTCTCTCTAGGTAGGGGTGCATGCAAACCAAATTCTCTAAGGCGCTACCTTGGCAACTTCCAGTTACACGATATTTTTCGACGCCATATCGGGCCATGACCGAATCAACCATCTCTTCGGCAATAACAATACGTTCAATGCCTCGGCCAAACCTTTCGTCAACCTCTGACTGTGCGTCAAACTCAACCAATGCGTAGTCTAAATCAGCACTTATCGAAATAGCTTGTGAAGCAGGTATGGTCCAAGGTGTCGTTGTCCAAATAACAACCGATACATCTCCTTCACCAAGGTCGTCCGAGATAGCGGTAAACTTAGAAAGTAAGCTTTCCTGCTGCTTTGGGCGATACCTAACATCAATAGAAATCGACGTTTTATCCTGATATTCAACTTCCGCCTCTGCTAATGCAGACCCGCCGACAACGCTCCAATAAACAGGTTTAAAACCTTTATGTAAATGGCCATTCTCAACAATTTTGGCCAGCGAACGAATGATGTCTGCTTCGAATTGATAGTCCATTGATAAATAGGGCTTGTCCCACTCGCCAAAGACCCCAAGTCGTATAAAGTCCTTCTTCTGCCCCTCTACTTGTTTTGCAGCATAATCCCGGCATTTTTGACGAAACTCATCAAATGGAACTTTAACTCCAGCTTTACCTATCTTTTTTTCTACACGATGCTCAATCGGCAACCCATGGCAATCCCAGCCCGGAACATAAGGCGCGTCAAATCCTGCCAAGGTTTTACTTTTAATGACAACATCTTTTAAAATTTTATTAACAGCATGACCGATATGAATGTCACCGTTAGCGTATGGAGGACCATCATGCAAAATAAACTTAGGTCTTCCCGCACAATTTTCTCGAATTAGGCGGTAGAGATCGTTTTTACCCCATTTGGCCAACATTTTGGGCTCATTTTGAGCCAAATTTCCACGCATTGGAAACGAAGTTTCCGGCAGGTTTAAGGTCGTTTTATAATCTGTCATCTTATAATCTATCTCGTTGTCTTACTCTTTCATCTTACTCAATTAATATCATTTGACGGCAACAACCGTTTAATGACTAATCTGTTTTACCAATTGCTGCGCTTTTGTTACATCACGTTCGATCTGTTCGGTTAGCTGCTCGACACTTGAAAATTTTTGTTCATCTCTGATATATGCGTAAAACTCAGCCTTTAATTCTATCCCATATAGGTTAGCAGTTACACCTAGCAAGTGAACTTCTAAACGATAATCTTTGCCACTTACCGTAGGTCTAGAGCCGCAATTAGCCACCCCCCAACAAGCTCTTATTCTGCTTCCGCCGTCAGCACCTTTCTCGGTCCATTTGGCTCTGACTAAATAGACTCCCGATAAAGTCGGCTTACGTCTATTTAACGCTATATTGGCAGTCGGAAATCCTATCGTTCTTCCTAACTGTTGGCCATAACCAACCTTTCCAGTCATCGCATAGCGCCGAGTCAACAAATGATTAGCAAAACGAAAATTATTATCTGCAAGCGCTTTCCTGACTAAAGTGCTACTAGCTCGATGCGCTTGCTCATCATAACCTTCATCCTTCACTAAAACCGTTGGAGTTGGTTCTACAGTGTATACGCCCTGCCCATATTCCTTTAATAACTGATAGTTACCTTGTCGTTTATAACCAAACTGGAAGTCATCCCCAACAACTAAGTGTTTTATTCGCAAGTGCTCTATCAAAACAGTTTGGATAAACGCCTCTGCTTTCATTTGGCAAAGCGCGGTATTGAATTTCAGCACTAACAGTTTATCAACGCCTAATTCACTTAACTGAAGGTATTTTTCGGTAAAATTGGTAATTCTTGCGGGGCATTTGTCACCCATAAAAACTTCTTTGGGGTGAGGTTCGAATAAAATCACGCAGGACTCATGGTTAGACTGTTTAGCCTGCTGAATAACCTTTTTGATGATGGCACGATGCCCTAAATGCACGCCATCAAAATTGCCAATGGTCGCAACACACGAATCAGCTTGGTGATTTAGATTGATCAACCCTCTTATGAGTTGCATATTGACCTTAATTTAGACGAACGAAAGCGCCGAATTATAGCTTACAGGGCAACATGATGATAGACCTAGTGATGTTTTAAATGCCGTCCGCGAACCCCAAACAAAACCATCGAAAGTGCATAAATCAATACTGAAAGCACCACTAAGATCGTCATATGCTCGACGCGCTCGCTAGTTTGCCAATTTTGCCACTGTGAAATATCAGCCATTTGAGTGGCAATAAAGACCACTAGTACAATGTTACCACCAGCTAATTTGCTCATCCACGCCAGCCAACTACTATCTAGCGAAAATGCGCCTTCCTTACGCAGGGCCCAAAATAGAAGACTAGCGTTAACAATTGCAGAAATACTAGTGGCGAGAGCCAATCCAACATGGGCAAGCGGATAAAATAAGATTAGGTTAAAAATCATATTTACCGTCATCGCTATGATGCCGATTTTTACCGGTGTTTTGGTATCTTTGCGGGAAAAGAAGCCAGTAGCTAATACCTTAATAAACATAAATCCAAGCAACCCAATAATATAGGCTTTCAAACTCAAAGAGGCCAAGTGCGCATCTGCTATTAGAAATTTACCATGCTGGAACACCGTCAAAATGATAGGTTCAGCCATCATAAATAGGCCTAACGAAGCAGGTATGCCTATCAAACATACTAACCTCAAAGCCCAGTTGAGTGTCGCGTTAAAGTCTTTGCTGTTTTCTGTGGAGTGCTGACGTGAAAGCGACGGCAATATTACCGTTGAAATTGCAATTCCGAACATACCTAGCGGAAACTCCAACATTCGGTCTGAAACATAGAGCCACATGATACTGCCCGTTTCAAGAAATGAGGCGATGATCGTATCTAACAGAAGATTTATTTGACCAACCGACACCCCGAATAAAGCAGGCCCCATTAGCGTTAGTATTTTTTGAACCCCTTTTGAGCGCCATCCCCAGCGAGGCCTAACCAAATACCCTTCGCGCCAAAGAAAAGGAAGCTGAAGTAGCAGCTGCGCTATCCCAGCCGCAAAAACGCCCCAAGCCATAGCTCTAGCAGCTCCTTCCTCTCCTAGTGCTGGTGACACCATTATCGCTGCAGAGATAATACTGACATTTAGCAATACGGGGGTAAATGCTGGAACGGCGAACCGACCAATGCTATTTAAGATAGAGCCGCAAAAGGCGGTTAGTGAGATAAATAAAATATAAGGGAAGGTAATTTTGAGTAATGTTGACGCTAGCTCAAATTTATTCGGTTCGTCGATAAAACCTGGTCCAAATAAGCTCACCAAAATTGGCGAGCCGATGACTCCAACAATCGCGACTAGCACTAAGATAACGGTTAGTGTACCAAAGGTGTCGGCAACCAATTTCTTAACTTCTTGCACCGTGTGATTTGTTTGATATTCCGACAATACTGGTATAAAAGCCTGTGAAAACGCCCCTTCTGCAAAAAGGCGACGCAGAAAGTTGGGGATTTTTTGCGCAACTAAAAAAACATCTGTTGCCCAATGAGCGCCCATTATATTGGTCATGACCATATCGCGTACTAGCCCGAGTATACGCGAGAGGAAAGTCATTGAACTGACAATAATGCCAGATTTCAGCAGCTGTTTGGTCATTTATTACTCAACAAAAGAAAAGACTATTATGCTATTTTTACGCCTAAGCGATTGAATAGACTAATACGGAACGTATTTGCTCGATAGAGTATCCAGATAACCAAGGCAGGTCAATCTGACTTTTCTCTGGAGGGGAATTTAACTAGCGATCAGCTTAAAAGCTTAACCTAAAGATGTTTAGAAGAGTTCAATATTATCATCAGAGCTATTATCAGGCTTTGAATCTATAACCTTTTGTGATTGTTCAAAATTACTTAAAATGTGTTCTTGATTGATTATCAGCGACTTTAAGTCCGTCATGGTTAAGCTTAAAACATCTCTAATTTCTTGCCCCGCGTCTAAATTAGAGACCAAATCATTCGCCAATTCGTCAATTCTTTCTAGTAAAAAATCCTCTTGATCTTCATCTAACCCCATACGCAATAGTTGACTGTGAACTTCTAGCAGCTGTTTGTCCGCCTTCCCTTTGCCTTCTCGGCGATTACTAATGATGGTGGCACCCAAATGATACAGATAACGCCTAATGTTCATGAAAGAGCTAAGCATATCTTCATTTTGCTGGTTTAAGGATAACTTGGTCTCGATGGCACTTAACTTAACATTCGCAGCTGAAACCAGCACCGGTAGAATATCCTTCATTCGGCCGTAACGATCAGCCTCCTCTATAGGCATATTACGAACTAACAGACTAACGCGTGGATAATTCACGATGGTCTGATGGCCAAAATCAACAAAACGGACACTATGATCAGACATTTCAAGGAGTTCTTTTTCGATCGGACTGACATCAAGATCAGATGCAAACCATTGGATATTATTGGCTACTCTAACCATTGCACAGGCGCCAAGGTCGAATCGAGCCGCGCATTCAAACAGCCCAAACATAAGCTCTTCTAGGGAATCAAAGCTTAAACTCTTTTCTAAAAATTGCATGGCCAGACCTAACTCGCTGCTACCTGTAAGTGCGGTAACAGCTGCCTGCTGCGCCATTTGAAACTGGTCAACTAACTCCTTTCTTTGGTGTTGGAACTTTGATAACACCGCAATTTTAGCCTTTAAATTATCTGACTCGAATGGCTTGGATAAGTAGTCGTCACCACCGACTTCATACCCTTTCATCCTCTCTTCTAAAGAGGAGTGAGCGGAAAGGAAAATGACAGGGATATGCTTTGTAGCTTCTAACTGACGTAATTTCTCACAGGTTTGGTAACCATTAATACCAGGCATTTCGACATCAAGGATAATGACATCAGGGTTGACCTCTGGTGCTTTTTCAATACCTTGTTCACCCGAATTGGCGAAAACTACGGTACTTTGTTCCGACACTAAAGCTTTTGTTATGACTTTTTGAATGAACGGATCATCATCAATAGCCAAAATAGTTATCATTGCAATTGCCAATCCCTTGAGTGAAAATTATTTTTGCTGCGCTGGTTAGGTTAATAAACAGAACGAGAGGTGTTTATTTAGCTTAGCTGTTTTTTGCAGAAAGAGAGCAATTTCTATTGTGAGAAGACGTTACAAACGTTCTAACTGCCCAAATCAGTAGCTTTAGCTGACGTCGGAAACTGAGCAATTTCAGCGGTTTCAAGAGCAATAACAACAGTAATTTTGCATATCGCTACTAGAAGATTAAATAAAACCCCAAATCCTCTATATTTGCTTGATATCCCCAATAAAAGGTTGTATATTCTCGCACCTAATTTTAGACCACTAGATGACCAGTATTAATAATCTGGTTTAACACTGATAATTTGGAGCAAAAGCCTTGGCTAATATCAAATCCGCAAAAAAGCGTGCTCGTCAGGCTGAAGGCCGTCGCCAGCACAATGCAAGCCGTCGTTCTATGATGCGCACATACATGAAGAAAGTTATAGCAGCAATAGAATCTGGAAACAAAGAATCCGCTGTAGCAGCATACGCTGAAGCTGTCCCTGTTATGGACGTTGCTGCTCAAAAAGGCTTAATTCACATGAATAAAGCTGCTAGACATAAAAGTCGTTTTAACGCTCAAATTAGGGCTATGGCATAGTACATACCCAGCTAATTTAGCGCTAAAACAAAAAAACCGCTCTTTTAGCGGTTTTTTTATGCCTATTTTTTAGTGGTTTGACAAATTAATGACTCGGTAAATTAGTGGTTTAGCAAATCAGTGGTTAGGCAAGACTTGAAGGAAAGCGTAACCCAAACAAGCAAATTTAGTGCGGTTCAAAAAAGATGCTACTCTTTATTTTCCGTATACAGCTCACCATCAACTTGCCCACTCTCTTCAGCTGATTCATTTTCTGCTTCAATGTTCTCCAAAATATCAAAACAAAGCTGCTTAGTCCCCGTTCCGTCCATTCCAGAAATAACGTAATGCGGGCCCTGCCAGTCTAAATCTTCTAGAATTTCCTTAATTATGATTTCCATTTCATCTTTTTCTAACAAATCGCATTTATTGAAAACAAGCCAAACTTCTTTATCGACCAAAGGTTTTTCGTATTCAACGGAATATTTCTTTAGTTCATTCGCAATCGTTTTAATATTTTGCAGCGGATCAGACTCATCAAATGGGTTAAGGTCAACCAAATGTAATAATAAACGAGTACGACTCAAATGCTTAAGGAAACGTACGCCTAACCCAGCTCCTTCCGCTGCACCCTCAATAACACCAGGAATATCAGCAATCACAAAGCTCTTGTACGGTAACGGTGCAACAACCCCCAGGTTAGGAATCAATGTTGTAAATGGATAATCTGCAACTTTTGGTTTCGCCGAGGAAACACTACGAATAAATGTTGATTTTCCCGCGTTAGGTAATCCCAGTAGCCCAACATCTGCTAAAACGTTCAGCTCTAGTTTAAGCTCTCTAAAATCTCCTTCGGAGCCATGTGATGTTTGTCTTGGTGCTCGGTTAATACTGCTCTTAAAGCGAGTATTACCTAACCCGTGAAAGCCACCTTTAGCGACCAGCACACGCTCACCGGCTTGCTTTAAGTCTCCGATGACTTCATCGGTTTCAACGTTGATAATTCTTGTACCAATTGGCACGGGCAGATCCAAATCTTTCCCTTTTGCACCGGTACAGTTTCTCGGTTGCCCTTTAGTACCATTTTCAGCGCCATAAAATCTCACGAAGCGAAAATCGACCAAAGTATTTAATTCCGAATCTGCGACTAAATAAACGCTACCGCCATCGCCGCCATCGCCGCCGTCAGGGCCGCCTTTAGGCACGTACTTTTCACGACGGAAGCTACACATACCACTTCCACCATTTCCGCCTTTGACCTTTATTTTGACTTCGTCGACAAATTTCATTGGGAAACCTTTAAGGAATTACTAAGCCCAGACCTATTTTATATCAGAGCAATAATAGCATTTTACAAACGAAAAAAGCCCCGACATGAATCGGAGCTTTTTAATAATAGACTAGACTAGCGACTTAAGACTAACTATGAATCAATCATAAGTTAGTAAAAGTGTCTATTTTAGTGAACTAAAATGCTCACAGTTTTGCGGTTTGACTGACCTTTAACTTCAAATTTCACTTCGCCATCGGCTTTTGCGAAAAGAGTATGGTCACGACCAATTCCAACATTAGTTCCAGGGTGGAAACGAGTACCACGTTGACGAACAATAATGCTTCCCGCAGAAACAGTTTCACCGCCGAAACGCTTAACGCCAAGACGTTTACTTTCTGAATCGCGACCGTTACGGGTACTACCACCAGCTTTCTTATGTGCCATTTTATCTCTCCAAAACCAATCTAAAATTAGAGCAAGGTTGAAACTTGCTATAACTTATAAAATTCTTGTTATTTACTGATGTTTGTAATCTTAACTTCAGTAAACCATTGACGATGCCCCATTTGCTTGCGGCTGTGCTTACGACGCTTAAACTTAACAATTTTAATTTTCTTGCCACGCCCTTGCTCAACAACTTCACCAGATACCTTTGCAGAATCAAGATAAGGTGCGCCCAAAGCTAAATCTTCGCCTTCACCAACCATCAATACTTTATCAAAATCAATAGTTGCACCTTTTTCAAGGTCAATTTTTTCTAGGCGAACAACTTGCCCTTCTTTTACTCGGTGCTGTTTACCACCACTTTGAATCACCGCGTACATAGCGACACTCTCTCCGTCAAAATATTTAATATGTTCAATAACATACAAATTAGGTTTTTCAATTTTGCGTTGCTTCTAACCTGCAAAATTGCTAGCGATCCCCTAAGCTTCAAACAGGGAATCCCTTAAATTAGGGCGCGCATTTTAAGTCATTAGCCCCCTCCTAGCAAGTATTAATAAGATAAAAGCGCATTTTTTATTGAACTTCTATCAATTTCTTACTGGTTAACAAGAGTTAACGTAAAAATCTGACATTTTTCTTGACCCTAAGTCACGCAAACAATAGCATTCTCGCAATGTTTTGTAATCGCGCTCAAACCAATCAAGCGATTACATTCTCTTTTCCAATAAACGAGTTTTAAACCTTGCCCGACATAAAAAAAATTACCCAATTAGTCGAAAAAGACTTTCAAGCGACCAATAAAGTCATTTTGGATCAACTGCATTCTGATGTGGCCCTAGTTAACCAATTAGGACATTATATCGTTGCGGCAGGCGGAAAGCGATTACGCCCGCTACTAGTACTAATGGTTACCAATGCACTTGGTTATAGCGGTACTAAACATCATGAAACCGCCGCTATTATTGAGTTTATTCATACCGCTACACTTCTTCACGATGATGTTGTTGACGAAAGTGACCGCAGAAGAGGTCGAGAAACGGCCAATGCCTTATTCGGTAACGCCGCTAGTGTATTAGTTGGTGATTTTCTGTATTCACGCTCTTTTCAAATGATGGTTGCAATTGACCGCATGGAAATAATGGCGATACTGTCGGATACAACCAACAAAATAGCAGAAGGTGAAGTACTGCAACTGATGAATTGCAATGACCCTAACGCGACGGAGCAAAGCTACTTTAAAGTTATTGAACATAAAACAGCCATATTGTTCGCTGCCGCTTGCCGATTAGGCGCTATTATTGCGGACCAGCCGCAATATGCCGATGATTTACACCGATATGGGTTGCATTTAGGGTTGGCGTTTCAATTAATGGACGATGCCTTAGATTATACCGCTGATAGTGATGCGCTTGGAAAAAATGTCGGTGATGACTTGGCCGAAGGGAAGCCGACGTTACCGCTACTACATGCATTACAGAATGCCAACGAAGATGACGCGGCTCTAATTAGAGATTGTATTGTTAACGGCGGTCTAGAGCACTTGGAGAAAGTCCAGGGAATCATAAAACAAACTAAGGCAATCGAGTACACCATAGAAAAGGCTAATCAAGAGATTGAACAAGCTAAAAGCTTAATTTCAGCTCTACCTAAAAACCCTTATACTGAAGCATTATTTCAACTCGCCGAATTGGCGGTTGAGAGAAGCTCGTAAATAAAAAAATACCTGCAGGGAGATAAAGATGTCATCAAAAGCTGATTTAATCCCTGTTCAAACCGAGGCGGAGTTTGACAAGTGCCAAAAATGCTTCGCCTCTAAATGCTGCCAATACATCACCGAACCCATCGAGACCCCTCGTTCAATAAGGGATTTTGATAATTTACTATGGCAAGTATCCCATACTAATATCCATTGTTTTAAAGACAGTAATGGCTGGTATATAACAAGCTATGGTAGCTGCCAACACCTCGGACAGTCTGGTGAATGCCTTATTTATGATAAGCGTCCGTTTATTTGTCGCGAGCATTCTAACTCTCATTGTGAATATGACCATGCTGAAGACGCTTTCTGCGAGCTTTATTTTAAGGATTATCAAGCATTTGATGAGTATTGTCGGCAACGCTTTAAAAGCTGGGACTCTCGCTTTTCAAAAAGTTAGAAAAAAAGCCAAATTCTTTGCTAGTTTACCTCATTTTTATTTGTTAGAATGCCGCTCAATTTTTAGCCAAGTCAAAAATTGACCATTACCGGTCAAAACGGAGTCAACATTGGACAATTCAGCCGTGCAACATTTAAACCTTACTAGCTCTCAACTTATAGACCACGCGGTAGAACGTAAAGAGGGCGTAATCGCTGCTACAGGTGCTCTTAGCGTTGTGACAGGCGCTAGAACAGGACGTTCACCTAACGACCGATTTATTGTTAAAGAAGCTTCAACTGAAAACGATATTGACTGGGGTAATATCAACAGACCTATATCTGAAGACAAATTTAACGCACTTTGGGATAGAGTTGACAATTACTTGTCAGAAAAAGATGCCTTCTTCGTATCTCAATTGCATGTAGGCTCTGATCCAGAACACTACATTCCAGTAAACGTTAGAACTGAAACTGCTTGGCAAAACCTTTTTGGACAAAATCTTTTTATACGTCCAGAGACATACAACTCCTCGGACAAGAGCGAATGGCAAATACTAAACGCAGCTCATTTCGCATGTGATCCTGAGCGTGATGGTGTCAATAGCGATGGCACCGTGATTATTAATTTTGGTCAACGCAAAGTTCTTATCGCTGGTATGCGTTACGCTGGCGAAATGAAGAAAGCGATGTTTTCAGTACAAAATTTTCTACTCCCAGCTAAAGACGTACTTCCAATGCACTGTGCCGCGAATACAGACGGAAAAGGTGATGTAACGTTATTTTTCGGTTTGTCGGGTACAGGAAAAACAACCCTTTCAGCGGATCCTTCACGTTACTTAATTGGCGACGATGAGCATGGTTGGGGAGTAGGTACCGTCTTCAATATCGAAGGTGGCTGTTACGCTAAAACCATTGACCTTTCTCAGAAAAACGAGCCTGTAATTTGGAATGCTATTAAAAAAGGCACCATCATCGAGAACGTTGTTTTAAATGAGCAAGGCGACGCTGATTATACCGATACTACTCATAGCCAAAATGGTCGAGCAGGATACCCGAGAGAACACATTGAATTAATGGTAGAAGAAAATCGCGCTGGTGAGCCAAGCGCTGTTATCTTTTTAACCTGTGATTTAACCGGTGTATTACCTCCTGTTTCTGTATTAACTAAAGAAGCAGCGGCTTACCACTTCTTGAGTGGCTACACGGCTAAAGTTGGTTCAACGGAAATTGGTTCAACTGCAGCTATTGAATCGACCTTTTCAACATGCTTTGGTGCGCCGTTCTTCCCAAGACCTGCTGGCGTTTACGCAGAATTATTGATGAAGCGAATCGTTGCAAACGAAGCAAAAGTTTACTTAGTTAATACCGGTTGGACAGGTGGAACCTATTCCAATGGCGGAAAACGTTTCAGCATTCCTACAACACGAGCAGTTATTAGCGCAGTTCAATCTGGCGCTCTTGCTGACTGTGAAACAACACACATCGAACAGCTAAATCTAGATGTGCCGGTTGCCGTTGAAGGTGTTGACAGTGACTTACTGATCCCTAGAAAAACCTGGGAAGATGGCGACGCCTACGACGCAGAAGCTAAAGCAGTTGCAAAATTGTTTGCCGATAACTTTGCTAAGTTTGATGTTTCTGAAGAAATAAAGAACGCAGGCCCGAAAGCCTAGTCGTTCATCGAATAATAAAAAAGGGGAGTTATTACTCCCCTTTTTTATGTCTGCGATTCGCTCAGATTAGATGCCTGACGAAGTCGACTAAACGGTATTAAATCTTACTATGAGCGCTCGGTAACTTCGAGTAAGTGATAGCCAAATTGTGTTTTAACTGGGCCGTGAACAACTCCAACTTCACCATTAAAACAAACACTATCAAACTCCGGCACCATTGCGCCCGGACCAAAAGAACCTAAATCCCCCCCGCTTCGTCCCGATGGACAGCTGGAGTGTTGTTTAGCAGCTTCGGCGAAATCAGTACCGTCAGCAATTTGCTGTTTAAGTTCATTACATTTATCTTCACTATCGACCAAAATATGTCGCGCTGTAGCTGTTGCCATGGAATACCCCTTTTTATTATTCAACTAAGATTACTCTATTATATACCCGTTCTACTTGAAGGTGCGTGTTTTAGTGCTCGCCTAGAATGACTAGCCAAAATATTTCATGCCTAAAATATGAAGGCGCATAGACTTGCTAAATCATGCACCTTCAAGTAGAACGGGTATAGAGTCAGTCAAAGTATACATTAACTAGCACCTGTGAAAAATGCTTAGAGAAAAAACATTCAGAGAACAAAATCTGCTTTGCGCACTAGACACTTAGTATCGATTAACCAATAATACGCAACAATAGAATTAACGGACAAACTAACCATGAAAGACGAGCTCATAATCCCCTGCCCAACCTGCAAGAAGAGTCAACGCTGGGCTGACTGCACCGAACACAAACCTTTTTGTTCCAAGCGTTGTCAGTTGATTGATTTAGGCGAGTGGGTCAACGAAAGCCATACTATTGCTGGCGAGTCAGTAATACTTCCTGAAGATGCTAATTCAGATCCTAATTAGATTATTGGATAAACTGCTTACTGCGGATATTCATGAAACTTAGTGAAACACTTGTAAAACTCATTCAATCGGCAGGTGTCTACTCACGAGAATTATACTCAAGCAATGTCCACTCAAGCCATGTCTAATCGAGCAGAACCTGCTCAAAAAATATTTATTCAATAATTATCTGCTCAACAATTAGCTGCAGCGATTGATTTCCTCTAAACTCATTGATATCCAACTTGTAAACAACCTGAACAACGTCATTCTCTTCTAACGAGAGACTATCGTCATAGAAAAAATAGATCGCGTCAAACACCTCATTGTCGCGACCAAAGACTAACTTTAAATGTTTTTCTGCAACAACTCTTTTCGATACAATGACAAATTCATCGTCAAAAATAGGTTCAGGAAAACCTTGTCCCCAAGGGCCTAAGTTTCGTAATTGACGAGAGAAATCGATGGTCATATCAGTATCACTTAAACCTGCATCGGTCAAAATTTCATCACTGATTGTATCCTCTCCAAGAATTAATTGAGTTGCCTCATTAAAGGACTGAGCAAAAAATTCAAAATCACTAGCTAAGATAGTTAAACCCGCAGCCATTGCGTGCCCGCCAAATTTCAAAATAAGGTTTGGATGGCGCGAATCTACTAATGCCAACACATCTCTAATATGTACGCCTGGCACTGAGCGAGCGGAGCCTTTTGCGTAGACATTTTCATCGTCCTTATCTTCCGCAAAAATAACAACTGGACGGTTAAGACGGTCTTTTACCCGAGAAGCTAAAATACCGATAACACCTTGGTGCCAACTAGAATTAAATAGGCACAGGCTTGGAGGTCGTTGTTTACTCTGCTGCTCTTCTTTGGACCAGTTTAACGCCTGCTCGGATAGCAACAACTCTTCAATATTTCTATTGGCATCATCAAGCATTGATTGCTCAATTTCACGCCTTTGTCGGTTTAGATTATCGAGTTGTCTGGCTAATAAATTCGCCTGTTTGTCTGATTGAGCAAGTAAGCAGTTTATACCAATCGACATATCTTGCAGTCGACCAGCAGCATTTAAACGCGGCCCTACTGCGAACCCTAGGTCTGTAGACACGCAGCGTTTTGGATCCCGTTTAGCTACTTCTAACAAAGCATTTATACCAACACAGGCCTTACCGCTGCGAATACGCTTTAGCCCTTGCTCAACCAAAATTCGATTATTTTTATCCAATGGTACAACATCAGCAACGGTTCCTAACGCAACAAGGTCTAACAATTCTGCAAGGTTTGGCTCAGCTATTGAACGCCGTTCAAACCAGCCTTTATCACGCATTAGATTTCGCAGCATTAACATAACGTAGAATGCCACTCCCACACCGGCTAAGTTTTTACTTGCAAATGAATCATCCGGCTGATTGGGGTTTACTATCACTGCGGCATCAGGCAGCGTTTCGCCAGCTAAATGGTGGTCGGTAATTATAACGGGAATAGTAAGCTGATTTGCTCTTTCTACTCCATCATGATTAGAGATACCATTATCAACGGTAATGATCAAATCCGGTTTAAATTGTGCCGCATGCTCAACCAGTTTTACTGAAAGTCCGTAACCAAACTTAAACCTATCGGGAACCAAAAAATCTATATCCGTTGCGCCAAGCATTTTCAACGCTTTAACCATAACCGCTGAACTAGTTGCTCCGTCGGCATCAAAATCACCGATAATTAATATCGACTTATTCAGCTCAATGGCGTTATATATTTCTTCACTCGCCTTGTCGGCATTTAACAATGTACTGGGCGGAATTAGCTGAGCAAGCCGGTAGTCTAGATCGTCAGGACATTCCACGCCGCGAGCAGCCAAGATCTCGGTAATTTTCCGAGGGTATTTGCTAAAGCCTTCAGTTGCAGCCTCGCTGGCAAACGAATCACCAGCGATTTTTTTTCGGTGCCTAATAACTTTTGAATACACAATTGATTCCTTAATCTAATAGATAACAATTAGACTTTCGTTGCAATACCGTTAAAGGCAGTCACTTTAGTGACAACCATGAAGTTAACTTTTGCAGTAAAGATGGTTTCTGAGAAAAGGTATAAACACCGTTTTGCACAACCAGTTGAACTTTATCAAAGTTTTTCTCGGTTAGAGATTCATCGATTAGCTCATCAAGTTTTTCGATACCTGGAACGGATTCTCCGTAACAGATTAATAGCCGGTTTTTATCTTGATTATTAGCCGAGCTAAAGGCTTTTTTCATTTCTGGAAGGCTAATTGACGCTGCGCTAATATGGTTATTTTTACAGAATGTTGTGATTAGTAAGTTATTACTAAATACCTCAAAATTTTTACTGTTAGCAGCAAGCTCTGGAGAACTAAGTGAAGCGTTTGTCACTCCCGAAAAATGGACATTAAGCATCATTTCGGGACCCGCTGATGCAAGCCCTTGGTAATCCACCATTTGCTTGATGAGCATCTGTATTTCATTTGCCAGCTGGTCCCAGAAAGAACCATTATCCCCGGGATAAGAAAACCCGAAGCGGTCTTGTCCAATGTTTTTTTCATAACTAGCCAGTTCTAGATCTTTCTTTTTATCGCTCACGTACAACCACTGCGTCTCGTTGAGCATATAAAAATTTTCGCCTTCTCTCATAAGCTGCTGATTAATTTGCGCCACAATGGTCATTGCATCTTTTTTTGATAGTGCAACACCTTGCTGGCCCCAAAGATAGGCTCCACGATGAGACATTTGCATCATTACTGGATCACAACAAACCGCAGTTTTAACGGTTGTCGGCAAATCAAATTGCTGCGCTCTAATTAGATTCCAAGGTATCACCAAATTCTCCGCACCAAGGGTGGTACAAAGGTGAGCCTCCCAGTCATCTATAACCTTAAAATCCTGTATGTTTTTTATGCCTGACAGCGCACCGACGTTTGATAATTGTTGTTCGGAAAAATCGGCAAGATATAGCGTTAAAGCATTATCAGTTGACATAATTGGCCTAAAAGAAATGACGTTTAGTTTGAAACACTGAGTCAGAAAGTCGATTCTCGCCTGATCTCACAAAACGTTTGATAAGAAAATCATACATCCAAACATTATACTCTCGAACCCTATTTACAAAAGGTAAGTAAGATTCATCGAGCAGATCATTGGCGACTAACTGCTTTGATGAAATAATGGGCATAACCCCCGGCAGAGGGTAATCTGAGCCATATAATAACCGAGTGTGCCAAGCTTGATTCTCAATTAATGTTTTAATTTCTGCGCTCTCTCGATTGACTAAATTGATTGCAGATATATCACCAAAACAGTTGTTTTGATAGTTACGGTCGTCCATCAACCGAGAGAATAACTTGAAATTAGATACCTGCTTTGGTGAGGCTGCTTCGATATCGAGGTTACTACCCAAAGAAGCACAATGGGCAACAATTACTTTTACGCCGAGATCTAATGGTGTTCTCAATAATAGCGGATTCGACAACTTTTGAAGCTGCTCACTATGAACGGCCTTTTCGTCACCTGCATGAGTTAACAAAGGCATACCTAATTGAACTAGCTTCTCATAAAATGCCTTACAGTTTTTTGATGATGGATCAATGTTCATAGCTGGAGGCAACCACTTAATAGCTCGCGCTCCTTGACTGTGACACCACTCTAGTTGCTCGATTGCATCCGACCGGTATGGATGAACTGATGCAATCCATTCGAATGAAGAGTTACTTTTTGCAATTGACGCAGCGTATTGATTAGGGATGTGAAACGTGGAATCTTCTAAATTCTTGTTACCTTTATCGTCATATTGATGGTCAAACGCGAGTAGCATTAATCGCACACCGGAGGGTAACTCGCTAACCATATCACTGATATTTGTCAGGAACTCTATATCGGCATACTCAGCTTTTTCTATACAAGCTGCGTTTAGGTAAAATTCATACTGCAACCTTTGAAACGGTGAACTTAATGATTGCATTTTAGGATTTACCCATGCACCACTCGGACGTTCATTTAAACTAGGCTTATGCCCATTGCCAAGCAGGTGAAAATGACAATCCCAGAGCTGCTCAAAGTCGATCCCATGCATTGCTTGTTTCATCAGGGAGTGCTCAAGCAACTCCTGCGGCAACGAGAACCCTTTGCAAGCATTAGATATAGGACCATCAAAATATTGATGCCAGCCGAATAGACCAGCTCCAGAGACCGCTGCGCTTCCAGCCAGAGCGTATTTCAAAAATTTTCGTCGCTTTAGGTTATGCTTGCTGATAGTCAATAACTTCCGTAATTTACAAAAACATGAATAGCCATTTTACCCTAATTTTAGTTAAAAGGAATTTTAGCGGTATAATCATGGATAAAAATAGAAAGAGGTTGAAGATCAATGCTACTTCAAAAAGAAGATAATAAAACGAGTGTCAATATAAGGGCCTACCAACCTGGTGAAATAATGCTCAATGTTGGTCGATTTTCTGAAGCTATTTTCTTGGCTGATGGCAATGTAACAACCTTCAGTGGTGCAGCTAAGTTTGAGAATCTAACCATAGAGGAGTTGGAAAACGCACTAGTAGAGCAACCCGAAGTATTGATAATAGGCACCGGTGAAAAACATCAGATATTACCAATGTCCATTACTCAATGTCTAAATGAAAAGGGTATTGCGGTAGAAGCTATGGCAAGCAGACAAGCCTGCCATACCTATCAAGTGCTGGTCTTTGAACAACGTCGTATTTGCGCCTTAATCTACCCGTAGCGTCAGCTAGTTTGCAGCTATAGCTGCAATAGCTGTCAGCAATCTAAGAGCAATCTTAAAGCTACTTTAATTACAACACCTAAAAAATACTAACCTCTACCAAAACAAAAACAAGGTAAGCTGGTTAGCCCGTTTATTTGCCGGCGGTTGTAGACTGCTTTTGTTTATTCTTCAAATGGCCAACTAGTTTGTCAGAAGGCAAATAACCCGCAATCAACTCTCCATCAGGAAGAATCAATGCAGGAGTACCAGACAACCCGAAGTCTCTAGTCAGCTTATACTGCGATGCGACTGGATTTGCACAGGATTTATCCGAAAACTGGCGTTTAAGCTTTGCATTGTCCATAGCCAATTGTTTGTCATCAGAACACCAAACGGAAACCAACTTATCATAAGCTGATGAACCAACCCCTGCTCGCGGAAATGCCATATATCGAACGGTTACACCATTAGCATTTAAAGCAGGTATTTCTTTATGAAGTTTTCTACAGTAAGCACAATCAACGTCAGTAAAAACTGTAATCGCAAACTGTTCATCTTGTGCCTTAAAAACGACCATATCGTCTTCTTTGATTTCTGCAATCTTAGCAGCCCTTAATGGCGACATAGCTTCGGCTTGCGCTGCAATTGCAGCTTCAGTATGGTTTACCGGCCCCTTGTCTGAAAAGCCCAGCAAGTTTCCTGTAAAAAGAAACTCGCCATCATCTGAAACGTACAATACTTGTCCGTTATAGAAAACTTGATATAACCCCTCTTTAGGGCTTGGTTCAATACTCGATATTTCAATGCCAGGTAACTTTTCTTCTAACAAAACCTTTATCGCTTCAGGAGCTAGCGCAGCGGAGCCATTTGCAGAGGCAACTTGAGTTTCATTTTTCGAGAGGTCAAATAACTTAAATCCTTCGGCTTGGCTAGAAAGCGAAAGGCAAAGACCTAACCCAAAGATAATTTTTCCAATATTCTTCATAATTCTCTAAATTCCTGAACTAAATTTATCAATTTATTACTAACTCGACATTTGTTGTGCCTAATTAACATATTTGTCGGTCACTTGGGTCATTATACGAAATATTAAGGTATTTGGTGCACCTAATACGTAAATCATTCATGCCAACTTTCTATCTATATTATAGTATGAACCGGTTGCGTCGTAATTGCTATACTTCACAGCCTACAGCTTTGATAAACGGGTAAATCTTATCGACCAGCGTTGCTGAATAAACAACAGTCCACCGATTTTCGCTAGTCTATCCTCTCGGATGATGTTTCGCATGCAACTGCTGTAGCCTTTCTTTGGCAATATGGGTATAGACTTGAGTGGTTGAAAGGTCGCTATGCCCTAGCAATAGCTGTAAAGTTCTTAAATCAGCTCCATGGGATAAAAGATGGGTCGCAAATGCATGTCTTAATGTGTGTGGTGAAATTGCGACTTTTATGGTTGTCTGCTTGGCATAGTGTTTCAAACGGTGCCAAAATGTCTGTCTCGTCATTTTCTTACCGCGGCTAGAAACAAACAAATAATCACAGGGTTTTCCATCTAAATAAGCCGGACGACTCGCCTTTAAATAGTGCTCAATCGCTTCAATAGCCACCTCTCCAAATGGAACTAATCTCTCTTTACTACCTTTACCAATAACCCTCACAACACCTTGTTGAATATTTAGCTGTGAAAACTCGATATTGATCAACTCACTAACACGTAGTCCACTTGCATACATTAATTCAATCATTGCTCTGTCTCGACTACCAATATCCGATTCGGGATCTGGCGCACACAGAAGCTGCTCAACATCAGTTTCCGACAAAGTTTGTGGCAACGGCTTACCCAATTTTGGAGAAGCAATTTTTGAGGTAGGATCATTGGAAAGTAAATTAGCCTCAACGGCATAGGCATAAAAACGGCGTAATGAGGAAAGTAGCCTAGCGGTTGAACGTTCGGAGTATTTTTGTGAATAGCGAAATGCAAGGTATCTTTGCAATAACTGCTCATCGGCACTCAACAAGTTGACCGTTTTTTTAGTTAACCATTCTGCATATAACTTTAGATCGAGCTGGTAGCTTGCCAAGGTATGCTTGCTCAAACCATCATGCATCCAAAGATGGTCTGCAAACATCGCAATCTGCTCTAAATCAGCATCGCAAAGGGCTGTTTTAGACTGCTTATCTCTTTTCCTTTTCGCCATAAAAACTAAAAACTATGGCCTTCGTGTTTCAATAAATAACGCTTAATATTGAGCAATTTACCTTTCTTTTGCCCAGAAAATCCACCGATATCAGAAGCCGCAACAACTCTATGACAAGGAATAATAATCGGTACTGGATTCCTCCGACAGGCATTGCCTATAGCCCGTGCGCTACTATTAAGTTGTTTTGCTAGTTGACCGTAAGTGACAATGCTACCACTTGGAATATCCATTAGCGCGCGCCACACTTTTTGCTGAAACTCTGTTCCGCTTGTTTTTACATCGACACAAAAAGCAAACTCCTGACTATCAAAGTAACAATCTAATTGTCTTGCAAGTTCTATCGCTGTTTTTGAAGGGGACGCCGTTTGTTGAAACTCACAGTCAAACTCTACACTAACTAGTAAATCATCGAGTAGTTTAAGCCTTAAACAACCGATAGGCGATTTAAGAAAAATACTCTCTTCAAAATAGTTGGCTTCTTCGAGTGCAAATTTATTCATTGTTTAAAATTATTACTTTTCCCATTCAAATTTTGTATAGCTTGGAAACTCTAAAGTTTTGTTTTCCTCACCACCTGAATTGGCGAATTCAACTACCTGCTTTCTCAATAACACCAGATCATCAGTTAATTGACGGCGATATCTGGATACAGCTCTCCAGTATTCATCGATTTTTCCAGCTTCTTTGCCTTCTATATCAGCCTGTAGCAGCGGACCCACAATCTCAAACGCTTTATATAAGCGATTTGCCTGGGATAACTCAAATCGATCGATAGAGGTAATTAGTCGTTTTACATCTTTATTTGAAGTTAAATCTAGTTCCAAAACAGCCTGAAGACGAGCTGCCTTATTTTCTGCAATATCATTAAAATAGTCTAAAGTTTGCTGCTGTCCAATGGTCCCAGCGGATCGCCAAATATGCATATTGTCACGATTAATCACTTTTTCCGACTTCGGGTCCAGCACTAAAACGGTAGGGGTGGCATAGATGACCGGAATTCCAAAACGGGTTATTACTGGTTTTATGTTGCTTAAATAACCAACATCAATATATAAAACATCATAGTTTTGTTCGATCTGATCTTTGACTTGTTGTGAATTTAATCGTTTTGCAAGCCCTCGACTATCATGACACCAATTGGCCCCCATAACCAACAAAGCGAGTTTATTCGATTCAGCAGCTTTGTTGATAAAGGCGGTCAAGACTTCATCCTGGTGCTCTACCGGTGAATACACACGACCTGAATGCCCCTTCGAACCCTCAGCTGCGCTGTCAGCGGCTTTAAGATTGGCAGTTATGGAAACGCCACACAATAGACCAACAATTAATAGGCGGTAAAAAACCTGCGCCATACCACATTCCCTCTATTCAAATAATACCGGCCAATCTAACATAGTCAGGACTGCCGCGCCTACCGATTAGTTACGCTTAAACAGGTTAACCGCATAATTAGTTCTGCCGTCGCCCATTAACTTTGTTAAAGATTATGAGCTTAACGAGAACTAAGTTCCTTGACTAGACAACTAAGTTCCTTGACTAAAAACCCTTTGAGGCCTACCATCTATTACACAAGTAACAATAAATACACAGTTGAAATAAACAAACGCGATAAACAGGTGCGACAAACGAGTACGATAAACGAACTCCATAAACTAATGCAATCCAACTAACTTACTAGGAGCGGACCAATGCGAAAACATCGAAGAAATCAAGAGCAAACGACTGATGTTGATATGACACCAATGTTAGATATTGTCTTCATCATGTTAATTTTCTTTATTGTGACTACATCGTTTGTTAAAGAGTCCGGTGTTAACATTAACCGTCCTAGCAAGGGTCCAACTTCCGCCGATGGCACAACACTTGTTGTTGAAATAAATGAAGTAAATGAGGTCAGCTTTTCAGGCCGCGCAATATTGGCAGACTCTGTTCAAGCAAATACAGAAATAGCGCTAAGCAAAAACCCAAACACATCTATCATCGTTAAAATTGCTAAATCTGCATCAACAGGAGTGTTAATTGAAGTAGTTGACCAAATAAAACTGGCTGGAGTTGCCCAAGTGACGGTCGCTCAGCACAAAACCTAGGGAAATGGGCGCAAACGAATAGTTGAGACAGGCAAGTTGTTATAGGCCATCAGCTGTTTGGCCTTTAGCCGCTAAACTGTCGGTTTAGCCAATCCATGTTCTGCTCAAGAAAACGTTTATCTGCCTCGGTTACCAAGTCTAGGTTTTCCTGAACTAACGCGGCTTTTGCTTCTTGTTCCGCAAGAATAGCTTCGGCTCGTTCTATAGTTTCCTGCGAGGCAAAATTAGCTTTCATGGTGAGTATATTGGCGCGCAATATTCCAACCGTTTGAAAAATATCTGCCTTATCTGAACTTTGCATTTTGCTATAGTATGCGATGCCCATAATACGTTTAGAAAATTGAAAAACCTCCTCAACCGAATCGAATTCTGACTGAGCAAGCACCGCGCTAAGTTTCGGGTAAATAGCTAAACGTGATAATGCGGATTTATTAGGACGGTTGTTTTTGTCCTGAAGCTTAGTCAAATATTCAACCAACTTCGGGCTAGTTTGGCCCAACACCGTTAGTTCCTTCGAAACTTGCAAAAAGGACAACACAAGGCTTTTTGAAAGACTTTTATGGTTACTTTCTGTGGCATAACCACAATACGGAAGAAACAAAGCAATTAAACAAATACATTTAATTAATAGTGACGAGAAAACTTTCATTTAAGCAGACCCTTTCAAGGAGGACAGAAAAAGTCTAACACCTATAAGGCTTTGTATAAACCAATTGAAGAATTAGACTTTACAAAACTAATTAGTGCTAAATTCAAGCCGAAAAAAAAGGCCAATCTAAAAAGATTGGCCTTTTTTGCAATATGGTGGGTCGTGGGCGATTCGAACGCCCGACCAATTGATTAAAAGTCAACTGCTCTACCGGCTGAGCTAACGACCCGATGCGGAGCGCATTATCCGTGATTTTAGAAAAAATACAAGCCTTTATTTAAGATTTTTAAATAAAAAGAGCATTTATTTTAAAAAGCATTCTTTGAGCGCGCCTTCAAAGGTTTTACTACCTAATTAGAATAGACTAATTCTATGTATTTTGTGCAATTTTATCCCGAATTTCTCTCTTGCCAGTCAACGGACATGGCTCGTAATTTAGTTAAACCGTTAGTGACTACATCAATCGCTGTGTCAACCTGCTCCATTGTTGTAAACCGACCAAAGGAGAAGCGCAAAGAGCTATGTGCCTGTGTATCGGTTAGCCCTATGCTCTTCAATACGTAAGACGGCTCTACGCTAGCTGAGGTACAAGCAGACCCCGATGAGACGGCAATATCTTTAAACGCCATAATCAAGCTTTCACTATCAACATAATCGAACCTAAGATTAACGATACCATCAACGCTAAGTTCTTGGTCTCCGTTGATATAAACACTTTCAATCTTAGTGACTTTAGATAAAAAGCTTTGTTTACACCTAAGCACCTGTTGCTTACCTTGCTCTAACTCGTTACGAGCAATTTCAAAAGCTGTTCCCATTGCGGCAATCTGATGGGTGGGAAGCGTACCTGAGCGCAACCCTCGCTCATGTCCACCACCATGAATTTGAGCTTCCAAATGAGGCTGTTGGTTCTTACGCGCAAATAATGCGCCTACGCCTTTAGGTCCATAAATTTTATGAGCGGAAAAGGACATATAGTCAACTTTCAATTTACTTAAATCGATTTCTAACTTTCCCGCACTTTGCGCAGCATCCACATGAAAAGGGATATGGTGTAAGTGCGCAACCTCTCCGATAGCAGCGATGTCTTGGATAGTACCGAGCTCGTTGTTGACATGCATAATAGAAATTAAGATAGTCGTATCTTTAATTGCTTGGGCAACCTGTTCTGCAGAAACGATGCCCGCAGAGGAGGGTTTAAGGTAGGTAACTTCAAACCCTTGTGTCTCAAGAAAAGCACAGCAATCTAAGATAGCCTTATGTTCAAACGCACTGGTTATAATGTGTCCTGACTTTTGCCACTGAGCAATACCTTTAAGAACAAGGTTATCGGCCTCAGTTGCCCCGGAAGTCCAAATGATCTCTCGAGGGTCGGCGTTTAATAAATCTGCCACTTGATTCCTGGCGATATCCACCAACTCTTCCGCCTGCCAACCAAAACGGTGAGAGCGAGAAGCGGGATTACCGAATGCTCCGTCTAGCGTCAAGCAAGACATCAATTTGTCAGCGACAACTGGATCAACCGGTGTAGTCGCGGCGTAGTCTAGGTAAATAGGTTGTTTCATGAAAAAAGTTTATAAACTGGAGTTTAGCTAATTATACGCTTAATCTTATGTAAATAGCAGTCCTATGGAGTGGAGCTGATTGGCAACATCTAAAACGTTTTTAAGAGCTAAACTCGTCCTCACACGGCTGCTTATTGGATTTATCAGAGATAAAATCGCTGGCGTCAATACCGGGTAATTGTAAGGTTGAAATATCAATCCCCTCTTTCGCCAAGCTGTCTAGTAGTAGGCTCAGCTGCTGGTCGACCGCTCGTGAATGTTGAAGCATACTGCTAATTACCTGCGCAACCGGATCGTAGCATTTATGACTTTCGCCATACGCTTCAAAGCCGATAAGTTGCTCGACACGCTCTCTATGAGAACTCTTTTTTCGTGTTGTGGCTTCAATGATATGTCCCGGAATACCTATAACCGTAGAACCTGCGGGGGCATCTTTGGTTACTACCGCATTAGAACCAACTCTACAGTTAGTGCCTAATGTTATTGGTCCTAAGATTTTAGCTCCTGCGCCAATCACAACGCGATCTTCAAGGGTTGGATGACGTTTACCCTCTTCCCACGTTGTACCGCCCAAGGTTACTCCATGATAGAGCGTGCAATCATCGCCAATCACAGCGGTTTCTCCGATAACTACTCCCATTGCATGGTCAATGAATAGCCGTTTACCAACGGTCGCTCCAGGATGAATTTCTACCCCTGTTAACCACCTTGCAATGGTCGATAATAAACGAGCAAGCCAAAGCCAATTATTACTCCATAAACGGTGAGCAACGCGGTGAATCCAAACCGCATGTAGGCCAGGATAATTAGTTAAGACATCAAGGGTGTTTCGTGCGGCAGGATCACGCGCAAAAATACTTTTGATATCATCTTTCATTCGATTCAGCATGGCGGGCATTGTGCCAGTTTCCTAGCGTAATTTTAAAAAACTTATTGTTCTAAGAGACTTTCAACCGATGACAAAAACCCTCGCAAGACTTTGTATTCACTTTCGGTAATCTGGGCTTTGCTAAGTAACCGGTTCAGTCTTATTTCTATTTGCTTAGGGTGTTTGGGGTTTAAATAGCCTGTTGCAGTCATTATGTCTTTAAAGTGCACCAGTAAGCCTTCCAATTGCTGGTGAGAAACCATTTGTTCGTTAGTCGGTATTCGTTGCTCTGGAAGCTGCTGCATTTCCGAGAAAGCTAGTCTCATTTCATAGCTAATCAGTTGAACTGCTGAAGCCAAGTTTAAGGAGGAGTACTCTGGGTTGGTCGGTATATATACCTGGTAATGGCATAGATGCAGCTCCTCATTAGTTAAACCAGAATTCTCCGTTCCAAAAAGTAATGCGACTGGGACATTTTGCTGATTATTGTCAATAATCTCAGCAAGCTCGCGAGGTGTAACAAGGCGACTAGGTAGCGAGCGAGTTCTCACGCTAGCCCCCACCACGAGACGGCAGTCGGCAATGGCAGCTTCAGTAGAATCATGAACAGTTGCGTTGCTGAGTAGATCCGACGCTTTCGATGCTCGTTCAGTAGCCTCTGCGCAAGGAAACGTTTTAGGGTTCACTAAACTTAACTGAGATAACCCCATTACCTTCATCGCTCGAGCGGCGGCACCAATATTTCCGGGGTGTGTTGTGTGGGACAGTACAATTTTTATTTGGTCAAGCATAGAACGAGTGATAACCAATTGATTAAGTGAATTTTATGGAACCAAGATCATATCATTCGAGGGTGATGAAATATATCGCTAAACACCTCGATATTATTAGACTGAATAGCTATTAAAAAATGAGTCATAATAGCCTGATAATTGATTTATCTCGTGTAACGGAATAGCTTGCTCAAGTAAGTCATTGTAAAGCTTGAAAGTTATGCAAGCGACCCGCTCAAGCCTAACATTTAGCCCTGTGTTCTATAATAGCGGTATAGGTAAAACTCTAATTAAAGAAAAGTTCAATGTTTTTAATTTGAGTCGGATAAAACTTTTTAGTATTTTCGACGTCATAGTTATAAGAAACAACTTCCAGTACTTTAGGTTTTCCTCTGTCATGGAACCTGCCCCGGCCTGATCTGCCAATCGACCGGGTTTTTTTTGCCTAAAATTTGAGTTCTACCAAGATCAGAATATCTACTAAATTGGTCGGTATCTATAAGATTGAATCCCAGAGCAACGATTGACATAATAATAGCAATAGGAAAGAAGGACGAAAGAACGATTTAGAACGACTTATTATTTGGCTTTACGAAATGCTTTGACAATATGATGGGTTTCTTGACTAAGTATTTCCCAAACTCGATCAAACCGAGTTTCCAGAAAAGCAGCATCTCTCAATTGTTTTACGTTAACGATTTTTTCTTCATTTTCTAGCATTTTTAAACTTTTTGTAGAAGCAATGATCAACGCCACCTGTAGCAACTTATCCTCTGCACCATACTGCCTGTCACGATTTGAGGAAGTATTAACTTCTTTACTATAATAACTACCATCGTACTCAATCATTTCTTCATTAATCAGTGGCTTAATTATTTTCAAAAACTGCTGTCGTTTAGCAACAGCAACAATTGGCGAGTCAGAACCGTTAGATCTTGAGAGTTTTTTAACGACATTAGTGCCATTAATTAATGAGTCTACTTTGAAGGTTGAAAAAATCGTTCCAAGATCAGAACGCTCTTCATCGAGTACAACCCCAAAAAAGTCATCCAGTTTTAGCATAGTATTTTCGCTAGATAATTGTTCAATTTAGTTTGAATTCTTACGTGTTTAGAAAAAGTATAGCAGAGAATTTCTAAAATATTGATTCTTATGACAAAAACCAGAAAAGATGCCGGTGATATTGAATATAGAGATTGAATATGGAGATTGAATATGGAGATTGAACCTAACAATTATTAGCTTTATAGCAACAAAAAAGCCGGCATCAGCCGGCTTTTTTCAAACAGTCGTTAATTACTTCTTTTTAACGTCTAATTTTTCTTTGATTCTTGCAGACTTACCACTTAATTCACGCAAATAGTAAAGCTTCGCTTGGCGAACATCACCACGACGTTTAACAGTAATGCTGCTAATCATTGGGCTATGTGTTTGAAATACACGCTCAACACCTTCACCGTAAGAAATTTTTCTTACGGTAAAAGCAGAGTTTAAACCTCTATTTTTTACACCGATTACAACGCCTTCAAAAGCCTGTAAACGTTCTCTATCACCTTCTTTAACTTTAACTTGAACGATGACAGTATCACCTGGAGCAAACTCAGGTATTTCTTTGTTCATTTGTTCCTGTTCGAGTTGTTCGATCAACTTACTCATGATTTTCTCCTAGGTCAATAACCAGTCTTCTATACTTAAAAACTATCAATTGCAAAACCATTGTTATCAATGATCTTGCTTAAAACTTTCCAAAAGCTGTCTTTCATTCTCTGACAACTTGTCTTCATCCAACAAATCTGGCCTTTTTTGCCAGGTTCGTCCTAATCTCTGTTGTAGCCGCCACTGCTCAATAGCTTTGTGGTCGCCACTTAACAACACTTTAGGTACACCTTTGCCTTCGTATACCTCAGGCCTAGTATAGTGGGGATGATCAAGCAAGCCATCCTCAAACGAGTCTGCTTCTGCTGACTCACTATGCCCTAACACTTCTGGCAAAAACCGTGTAACCGCATCTATTACCAGCATTGATGGTAACTCACCACCACTAAGAACAAAGTCGCCGACCGATATTTCTATATCAACAACTTCGTCAATTAATCGCTGGTCGACACCTTCATACCGCCCACAAAGCAAAACTAAGTGTTTTTCATGACTCAACTTTTTTGCCAATGTGTGGGTGAATTTTTCACCCTGTGGCGACAAATAGATAACCTTCGCCTTTATATTATCTTTATCTATTGCTGATTCAATAGCCCTCTTAAGCGGCTCTATCTTCATCAGCATACCGGGACCGCCGCCGTATGGTCTATCGTCAACCGTACGGTGCCTATCTACCGTGAACTCTCTAGGATTTATACAATCAAAAAGAATTCTGCCTTCTTTAACTGCGCGACCAATTACACCGTAATTGGTTACCGCTTCAAACATTTCGGGAAATAAACTTATTGCACTAAATCTCAATACGTTTTCCCTCTGTTTGCAAAAATAGGCTAAAAACTACTCGAAGTCGTTGTCCCAATCAACAATGACAACTCCGCGTTCCAAGTCTACTTGTTTCACCACATCACCATACAGGTAAGGGATCAAAATTTCTTTTTCCTTAGCTTCAACACGATATTCATCAGCTAATTGAATGACCATTACGTCATTTGCACCGGTAGCCATCATCGAAACGATTGAACCAAACGGCTCATTTTGCAGATTTACAACTGATAACCCTTGCAAATCACGCCAATAAAAATCATTTTCATCTAAGGATTTAAGCTGCTCTTGGTTGATAGCAATATCACTACCAATAAGCGCGTGCGCTTTATCTCTATCATCAATGCCCTTCAATTGAGCAACAATGGTCTTACCTTGCTTTCTGCCCTTAATAACTTCTATCGAAGTCCAACCGGACTTCTGCTTTATCAACCAAGGGCTATAGGTCAGTATATTATCTCTAGGTTCAGCATGAGAAAACACTTTGACCCATCCATGAACACCAAAAACTCCAGAAATTTGACCGATGATAATCGGTTTATTTACCGGAGTTGTCGAGTTCATTGTAAATCTCAGCGATTAAGCTGCAGCTTGGTCTTTAACCAGCTTTCTAACACGGTCACTCATTTGAGCGCCTTGTCCAATCCAATGATCGATGCGTGCATTATCTACACGAATGCGCTCTTCTTGTCCTGTTGCTACAGGGTTAAAAAAGCCAACACGCTCAATGAATCTGCCATCTCGAGCATTACGCTTGTCTGTAACAACCATATGATAAAATGGACGCTTTTTTGAGCCACCACGGGCTAAACGAATGGTAACCATGCGTATAAATTCCTCTAAATTCTTGGTATTGATGTCTGATACGTTCTAGTCAAATAAGACTCGTACTAGCCATTTAATGTCTTTTTAAGACTCTATTTGGCCGGTGAACTTTCGCTCAGAGCACAAAGGACGCGCATTTTATCTCTAAATGATTCGTTTGGAAACCTTTTTTAGCGATAAATTAGCGGATTTTGACGTTTTATTGAACATTTTTTGAAACCTAAAGGTAAATATCTCGATTTACCTTTAATAATAAGCACTCAAGTGACATAAATAACGTCGATATTGCCACTCGGTGTGTCGTTGAACTTTCTTTATCGGTTAATGAGTTGCTTGGGTTACACAACGATTAGCTAATAAATAGCAAATCGATGATTTACCCCATTGGCGGCATTCCGCCACCTGGAGGCATCATACCTTTCATACCTCGCATCATTTTCATCATTCCGCCTTTCCCTTTCATTTTTTTCATCATCTTCTGCATTTGCTTAAATTGCTTTAGCATCCGGTTTACATCCTGGATTTCAGTTCCAGACCCCATAGCAATGCGTTTTTTCCTAGAACCTTTAATGACTTCTGGAAAGGCCTTTTCTTTAGCCGTCATTGAATTGATCATCGCTTCCATACGAATAGTTACTTTGTCATTTAGCTGGTCTTTAGCGGCTTGTGGCACATTTCCCATTCCAGGGAGTTTATCCATCATGCTCGTTAGGCCGCCCATATTCTTCATTTGAACCAGCTGTTCTCTAAAATCTTCCAAATCAAAGCCAGTTCCTTTCATAACCTTTTTGGCTAGCTTTTCTGCTTTGTCTTTGTCAACCTTACGCTCAACCTCTTCGATCAGAGATAATACATCCCCCATGCCTAAGATTCGTTGCGCTACTCGGTCTGGGTGGAAAGGTTCGAGCGCATCCAGCTTTTCACCCATCCCCATAAATTTAATTGGTTTTCCGGTGATATGTCTTATAGAAAGCGCTGCACCACCTCTGGCATCACCATCCGCTTTGGTAAGAATAACACCGGTTAATGGTAGCGCTTGGTCAAAGGCTTTTGCGGTGTTTGCAGCATCCTGACCGGTCATACTATCAACAACAAAAAGAGTTTCGACAGGACTGATTGCTTTGTGGAGCCCTTGTATCTCTTGCATCATTTCATCATCAACCGCTAACCGACCGGCCGTATCCACTATCAGGACATCGACAAAATCTTTCTTAGCCTGCTTGATAGCAGCCTTAGCTATATCGACAGGTTTCTGCTCTACAGTACTAGGGAAAAAGGTTGCTCCTACCTCTTCAGTCACACGCTCCAATTGCTCGATTGCTGCTGGTCGATAGACATCAGCACTCACCAACATAACCGACTTCTTTTCCCGCTCCATTAAATAACGCGCTAATTTTGCAGAGGAAGTTGTTTTACCCGCACCTTGCAGGCCAGCCATCAATACTACCGCAGGAGGGCTTGCCTTAAGATCAAGGGTTTGGTTTGCTGCCCCCATGGCCGCAACCATTTCACTTTGCACGACTTTAATAAAAGCTTGGCCTGGAGATAAGCTAGACTTAACTTCTTTCCCTAGCGCTCTATACTTTACTTTGGTTACAAAATCTTTAACGACTGGCAGCGCAACATCCGCCTCCAGTAACGCCATTCGAACTTGTCTTAAAGTTTTTTGGATATTGTCTTCGGTTATTCGCCCTTTACCACTAATATTCTTTAGGACTTTATTTAACCGATCACTTAAACTATCAAACATATCACTACCTTAACTTTGCTTGTCGCTTTGCTCTAAGTCGCTGAAAACTGTATTTTCACAACACTTAGTGCCAAAATCATATACGCTCATCTGAATTGATTAATTGATAACTGCCTCGTTATAAACTCAACCTTTTCACAATTTTGTTTATCAATCGTCTTTAACTATCCGAGTAGCGCGAAATTAACCGTTGAAATTAGCCGTTATTATAGCGGTATATGAATATCGAACAACTCATTTATGCCTATCGACTAAAAGCAACCTGAATAAATTTACAGGAAAGTTTGTTCCAGACTTGTTACTAAGGACTAGCTAGTTAATAATGAGCTCCTAGTTAAAACAAGGCACCAACCTTTTGGATTTATTTGTATTAGAACTTCTTGGCTTCTTCTGTTACGCGATAATATGGGCGTTCGCTTGGTTTCGTCTATCAAAAGGCAATGAGTTGGGCTCCGCCATAATTACCACTCTGCTAATAACCATAGCACTTCATGGTTTTGTTAGTTACAAAGCCATAGTCGGCAATGATTCTCAAAACTTCGGCTTATTCAACATTTTTGCCATTACCACCTGGATTTCAATGATAATCATTTTATGGAATTTATTACGCCATAAAGCTCACGGATTATTGTTAATATCGACACCGATTGCAGCTCTGAGTCTGGTTGAAGTAGCTTTTTTTAGTGGCTCTGCAGCCATTGAAGTTAATCAAGACGGATTAGATATCTGGCATATATTGTTAGCCATCGGCGCGATGAGCATTTTAATGTTAGCCGCCATGCAATCGTTATTAGTGTTATATATCGACAAAGGTCTCAGAAACCATCCTGCAACCATTCATAGTTGGCTAGGACCACTTCAAAGTATGGAGCGCTATTTAATCCAGTTACTTTCCAGCGGTTTTATTATGCTAACGCTGGCGTTATCTTTGTCCTTTCTACTAAAACAAGAAGACAACCAGAGTTTACACAAAATCATTTTAACGATCCTTTCCTGGTGTGTACTCGGTCTCTTGCTTGGCGGGCACTATATTAAAGGTTGGAGAGGGGTATTTGCGGCTAAATGGACGCTAGTGGGTGTATTTTTATTACTATTAGGCTACTTTGGTAGCAAGTTAGTGATAGAATTTATTCTATAGTTATCCAGCACAATAACATCTTCTCAGAGAAACCATTTTGGAATCTATTTCGACCGTCACCTTATTTATAGTCCTGTTTCTGCTTATTGGACTGTCTGGTTTTTTCTCTAGTTCCGAAACCAGTCTAATGTCACTTAACCGTTATCGGTTAAAACATCTAGCCAAAAACAATCACAAAGGCGCTAAATATACCCAAGCGTTACTTGCACGACCCGATTTATTAATCGGCTTGATACTGATAGGCAATAACTTTGTAAATATTCTGGCCGCCAATATAGCGCTCGTCATCTGTATTAGGCTTTGGGGACCAGAACTCGGCTTGATGATTTCAACCGCGGCATTAACCATTATTATTCTTGTTTTCGCCGAAATCACTCCGAAAACATTGGCCGCTCGCCACCCTGAAAAAATAGCGTTTCCAGCATCATTTATATTAACGCCGCTGAATAAGCTTTTGTACCCGCTAGTTTGGTTTGTTATCAGCCTTACAAACGGTATTTTAAAGATGTTTGGCGTAAAGGCTGACTTACAAAACGACGAAACTTTAAATTCAGAAGAATTAAAGATTATTGTAAATGAAGCCGGCGATCTTATCCCAAAAAGCCATCAAGATATGCTTTTGAGTATTCTGGATCTCGAAAAAGTCACCGTAGAAGATATTATGATTCCTCGATCTGAAGTAACGGGTATTGATATCGAGCAGGATTTCGACCAAGTCATTGAACAAATACGCTCAGCGGTCCACACTCGCATGCCCGTTTACAAAGGCGATATCGACCAAGCGATCGGTTTCTTGCATGCTCGGCAAGTGATAAAACTACTAACACTCAATGAAGGGCTACTTACTCGAGAGTCATTGTTAGACGTTATGACTAAGATCGAATATATACCGGAAACAACACCTTTAAATACTCAACTCCTTAACTTCCAAAGAAAGAAAAATCGAATAGGATTAGTGGTAGATGAATACGGAGATATTCAGGGTCTCGTTACCATGGAAGATATTTTGGAGGAAATAGTCGGTGAGTTCACTACCGACTTTGCGGCCGTTAGCAAAGATATTCAAAAAGAGAAAGACGGCAGCATAATCATCGATGGAAGCGCAACTATTCGAGAAATCAACCGAAGTCTAGGTTGGCATATACCGACAGATGGACCAAAAACACTTAACGGTATTATCTTAGAGCACATGGAATCTATACCGCAAGCCGGTACAGGACTTAGGCTGGCAGGCTTTCCGATGGAAATATTGCAGATTAAATCTAACATGATTAAGAGCGTTAGAATATGGCCGGAACTATTCCAAGAAGATACTCAAAACACGTAATTTAGTTAAGATTAATAGACGCTTACAAGTAACCGTTCACGACCATTTTGTGACCTTTCACTCACTTTTCTTATTCTTTTTTGTTTTATGATTTGTATTTTGCTAGGAATTATCTCTTTTTGGTGATATCTTTACCCAACCATTGCTCAATTATCGGCCAAATTGCTGTTGTTGATATTTTGCAACCTGAGTTCACGGAGGAAAAGTAGTGGCTAACCAAGAATTATCTTACCAAAAAAGAAGTAGTGACAATCAAATCGCTGAGTTTGAAAGAACTGGGCGTTTTTATTGCAGAAAAGGAAGTTGGTTTTTTAAAACTCGCGAAGCCATAAACTATGGCCCCTACAAAAACCGTGTTGAATGTCGCTATGCTTATAATGAGTTTATAGAAGTCGTATCAGATTCGGCACAGCTTTCTGAAGGCTCTTTCGATTACCAAGACGTTAGTACTAATTGGCAACCGCCAAAAATCAACTTTAACTAAAAGCACTTTTAGCCAAAACCAGCGCAAATTTCCTTAAACACTGGATATTGCGCTGATTAATTAGTACCAAAGAGAGAAGAAAAAACGCGTTACGGTAGCATTGTAGTTATAGAACGGCTCCGTTCCTACAACCTCCGTCCCTCTAATGTCCCTGAAATTTTCATAGTCAAACTCAATGAAATCCAAGGCCAAGCTGATACTAAATTTATCGATAGGCCCCCAGTTCAACTCTCTTTCATACGCAAACTCAATACCGACGCTATCATTATTAAACTGACTCATTTCTTTATCTCTAGCCAAAAAGTTTTGAGCATCTTGTCGAGAAAATAAATCGCTAAAAAAATCCGCTTGCGTTTGTTCGTAATGCCTGAATTTGAGATCAAAAATCCAATGCTCCCCTACCGGGTGCGTATAGGCTATCTCCCAATTTTTGGCCTCAATACCCCAGGTATCAGAAAACACTCGAGTCTCAGCCTTTAACGCGGCACGGTATGGCAGGTAATACATTCCCCGAATAGCCAGAGCGTCGCTGGTACGAGTTTCAGGGTAAAGTTCAGGTTGAAAGCTATAACCAATAGGCGTTGAAGGATCTAAATATCTAACTGAACGATAAGGATTGTTCAAAAAACCTTCATCAGTGATAGTTTCCCAGCTCAAACCTATTAAGCTATTCTTAGTAATGATTTGCGAGAGGCCGAAACGATACTGTTTTCGGCTTGCGTCCTTTGCAAAATCGGGCTCATTTCTTTTTCCAACAACATCCCAGCCCTGTGAATAACCTGCTGTAATCGTGGTCAGGTCACCAAAAAAATCCTGACTAAAATTAAAACTGGCTGTTCTTGCGTTGTAATCCGTTTCATCACTTTGTCCGTAGTTAACGCTGAGGATGGTTTTATCTCTTAAATACTCTACGCTCACTGATTTTTCGATTCGCTGTTCAGTATATGCACTAGCTGTTGTCACTACGTCAATTGACGCACTACTAACGTTATCAACATAATAATTCGCAGAAATCGAAACGGTATCTTTAATTGATTTACGTACCAGAATTGATGGGCCATCTATAACTACGCCGCCACCGTCAAAACGGTGGTAAAGAGCGTCCGCACGGTCTTCTGGCAATACCGCCGCGCTTAGCGGAGTACTATTAACTAATAGTATCGGTAACAGAATTACGGCCTTGGCGAACGCAAAGGCTTTTTTAGTTACAACCACAGCCGCCTCCAGCTCCGCCTTCAGCGCCACGAGCCATCTCACGAGCCTGTCTCACATGGTGCATATAGTTATCTGAAACAGGATCGCGGCCAAAAAAGGTAATAGGATCAGCCAAATTCTGGCGCTCATAAGGCTTTACCCAAGGTTCAATGCCAGCACAGGCGGAGAGCCCTAAGGTCAATGAAAGCAATAAATATCGCGGCCATCGCGAACTTTTTGGCATTTTACTCTCTCAATAGTTTCTTAATTTGTTTACGATAATCATCTTCATAACCAGACTTATAACCTTCATGTAGAAATCGAACGTTACCATCCTTATCGATGATTACCGTGCTAGGCATGGCCTGAACTCCATAGGTTCCACTGACATCCCCTTTTGGGTCATAAAGAACAGGAAAGGTAACAGGCGTGTCTTTTAGGTAATTAATAGCTTTGCTAGATTTTGCGTCTAAGTTCACGCCAAGAACTGAAAAACCTAAACTTGAGTACTGCTTATGGATATCGTCAAGAATTGGCATCTCTTGGCGACATGGACCACACCACGACGCCCAAAAGTTAAGCAAAACGACTTGCCCTCTAAGGTCCGATAATCGAACATTCTTACCGTCTCGGCTTTTTAACGTAAAGTCCGGCGCTTGAGTGCGCTTAGCCTCAACGGACGTTGAAAAGCTCATTACGCTAGAAAAAGTAAATACAACAATTAAAGGGAAAAGAAGTGACTTGGTAAAAAATTTCATACTGGGCACCTGGCTGTTTTAAATTTATGGGTCAATTATAGACGATCACTAGAAATAAATTGTGAAGCCAGTTGAAATTTCTAAATCATTTGCAGTTTTTGAGTTGCCGAGTAGTTCTATATCATAGAAATGATCTCTCAATGCTAAATGCGCAGCAAACCAGTCAGTAAATAATACGCGGTAGCCGCCACCGACCATAATCGTCGAACGCCGTTCTCCTGCAAAATCAGTACTTCCTAGCCCCGTCAACAAATACAGAGAACTGGTAAAGGCCAGCGACTCACCAATAAACCCTTCACCTGGCAGGATGTTAAAGCCCAAACTCACATTAAAATGTGAATACTCACGCTGTTCCGGCGTAAGCAAAACAACATTACCATTTAGACGTTCAAAACTTGAAAGTCCTGCCTCTGTTTGAGCGTAGGATGTTTCGACGAAGAAATCTTCGGTTACATGATAAGCAATCGAAGCGCCTTTTAGCTCGCTAGAACCAAAATCTTCAATACTTATAATTCCGTAATAAAGTCCAATTTCCCAGTTCTCAGTGTCAATAGCCTCTCTGTCGACGTCTCGTCGTTCCACTTGTGGATCAAAAATACTGCTATTGGAGTCGAATTCATCATCTTCATCCGGCTCAGCTGCTGAGACGGGCAGGAGTAAACCGACCATCAATATAGACGCCAAGACAACTTGATAGCTCTTTAAAAAAATACGCTGAATCCTAATTTCCATTCTTCCACTTCGTCATTATCATTTCTACTGGTTAAAATAGTGTGACTGCTATATTCAGCACGAATAAAGAATTGCCTCGAGATATAAGCTTTCACGCCAAACCCAACATTCACAATTTCATCGGTGCGGTCGGGAGTTTGTACTAAAGTAGTGAAAGGGCTAGTTTGAATAATACCAGCCCCTAGTTTGAAATACGGTGATACTCGCCATTCAGGAAAAGGTTGATGAAGCAGACTAACATTAGCAAACCTGATATCAGCAACATTTCCTAGCGCTTGAGTTACCGACAATTCAGCACCCAGATTGTTAGTGAAATTCCATCCGCCGTGCAGAGTCAGACTAGTTGCACCACCAAAATCACCGGCTAATACCCCCGTTTCCCATGCTCGGTTAGAAAAATCCTCCTGATCACTATTTCCGCTATCGAAATTAGCCCCGTCGGTAAGCAAAGTTCTGGCCATGGTATCTTCATGCACCCAACCTTCTTTGCCTTTAAGTGTACGAACTTTAAACCACTGGGTCTTTTTCTTAAGCAAAACAATGGTTTCGCCCTTTTCTTCGATATGAAAAACAGGATAGCCTCTACCCGGACCACTTCGCAACTCAATAAAAGAATCAACAATAACCACTTGTTGTTCCCTTTCATCTGCATTCAATTCGCTACCGAAGGCTAAAACAAAACTCAGCAAAGCTATTAGGTAAGCCGGTATTTTGATTACTCTTTCCAAAATTATTATTATTCCTTAATGCGGATCATCGAAGATTGTCTCACTAAACGCCCTACGTTCCTACTAATTTTGCGGTACATCAAAGGGATTATTATAATATTGTCCGCCAATATCCAACCATTCAGACAATAACCTTAACTCAGCCTCAGTTAGACGACCTTCGTGAGTCCCGCCAGTCGCAAAGATATTAAAGAATCGACCACTATTATTGGCAGCATTAACACTTAGCGACGGAGCGACACCAACCGTTTGAGTAACGGGTATCGGGTCGCCGTTAGCATCCAAAATTAAATTACCATCTTCATCAACTTCAAAAACAGGGTTGCCGTTTGCATCAAACACCGGAACAAGCTCATCGATCAATGCACCATTAGCGAGCTCAACGGCATTATCGCCAAACATTAATTCTCTATATGAAATGATATGATCTGGCTCGTCCGGCGACACAGAATCACTCAACTCAAGTTGACCAGCGGGAACTTGTGCGGCCCCCATATCATCAACAACACTATGACAAGTAGAGCAGGTATTGTCGGTGATCAAATTCCCCATTGCATCAAATACTTGTCGAGAAACATCCCAAATAGGTTGAATTTCATCGACATAATTAATTGATATTCTGCAGCGCGCGTTCCAATTTGCCTGACACCCTGCTGAAGTAGGCGCGGGGGAGTTAAGATCGGAATAACTATAATCAATATCCGGATTGAGGTTACGAATATCTGGGTCCGTCCAATAATCAGTGTAATTGACGTTTACAGAGAGCGACTGATAACCATTAAGCCGGTTATAAACCTCCGCCATAGTTTCGCCTTCATTAGCAAATAGTGCTGCGTTAGTGTTTGGAAAAGGCGCTCCCGTGGTTGGTGCCCCTAAGTTAGGTGAAGGAGGTTCGGCATCATAACGACCGTGAGGAAGCTCACTATTGGCAGTATGACAACCATGGCATTGTTTTACCTCACCGGCCTTAACGGTAATCCAATTTTGGTGTCTTTGCGTTATTCGCCGACCATTTGCATCAAGAACACTTATTCCAAATGCAACGTTAGCTGGAACTTTAAACATTGCAGAGCCATCAGGCTCTACGACAGCATACCCTAGAATGTCTCTCATAAGTTGGGCGCGGCTGCGACCAAACGCGGTATTGTTCAAGTCGACTAGCTCTTCGTCGGGCAGAGAAACCGCCTTAACAATACGAATAAAGCGAGCCGGTCTTTCGTCCGCTGTAGATTGCACGGGATCTGCCATTGCAGATATACCTAAAGGGCTAAAATCGACTCCGTCAAAATCGTAAACACTCTCTATATGTACAACAGCGACATTTTCAGCGAGCAAATCAACATCCGCGGTAAGTTCGATATCAGGTATTACCGTTGAGTTATCTCTAGGAGCCATAGCAACAACTTCATTGACAACAACCCCTTCGATACCCACGACAATAGGAAGCTGAGTACCATTACTGGGGTCGAAACTCCAAATGCCGTACAAAGGTGTTGCTTCTTCCGCTCCATCGACAGCAATAGCCTCTTCGGTACATGCCACAATAATTGGATTACCAAGAGCGTCAGTATCGTTCAAACGACAGGGTGTCCAACTAATTAGAAAACGCCCCGAGCCATCAAATAATGGATAAACACTAGCAAATCGACCTCCGATTGACGGATCATCGTCGGTTCTAACTGCAAATGGGGTTGCGCTAACCTGTGCAGGACCCACGGTACCGGTTGAGGGGAATGTCGTTTGATTTAGTTCAGTAAAATTTTCCCAATCAATAAACGCTAATTCTCCGCCAAGTCGATCAGATTCGTTAGGTCTTAATTTTACGATTACTCTGCCATCGGGCCCTTGTCTGGCCCCCATAAAATCAACTGTTGCACCATCGGTTCCGGTATCGTGTGAATGGGAACCATAAAGAAATTCTAGGTCTGTGCCATCGGGATTTATCTGATAAAGGCTAATTTGGTCGTTATTTCCTGCATTTTCCCACCGACTAAATATGATTTTGCCGTTAGTCAAAACGCTCGGCGAAAGATCGTGACTCTGGTTAAACGAAATCTGCGTCACCAACGAACCATCTGGCTCCATAACATGGAGGGCAAGAGTGGCAACGTTTTGATCTTCATCAAATGCATCAAATTGAGGTTTTCCCTCATCTAACAAAATCGCTTTCGCTAATCGTTGTCTAGTTGATGTAAATACAATTCGCCCGTCTGGCAAATAGTGAGGCGAGATATCCTGCCCTTCTTCCGCAATAATATCGGAAGTTATGATTCGTCGAACCTCACCGGTTGGTCGGTCGTATTCCCATATATTCCAAGTTGGTTGATCTTCTTCATCTGCGCCTTCAATTTCAGGTGCTCGCATTGAGAAAACCAATTTAGTGCCGTCAAAAGAGGTATCAACGTCTCTTACGTCATAAAGAAGACCTTCTTCAAATACTCCATCAGTGATGTTTACTTCCGTTGCGCTAGGAGTCGCTCTATCACGAACATAAAGCGCTGCACCGGGGAAAAAATTGATAGGCTCCCGCAAGTTAACTTCTGCAGGTTGTTCTATATCATTATCGTCTAACTCGACCGGTACCGATCGTTTGACATAAGCAATTGGAAAATCAACAACGACTGGATCTTCATCTTGGCCGGTTGTTACGCCCTCGCCACCGCTAGTGCAGCCGACGACAAAACCACAACAAAGCAACCACGCTATGCAACGGTTTACATTCAATTTCCAAAGATTAACACTTAGTGAATTCTTCATATAAAAACCCATCATTTTATGCATTCAAGTTATTAAAGCCGCTCATCAGGTTTTAGATTCAGTTTATCCGAACACTTCATGGCTTTATCAAGAATTGTAAGCTTCTGCCGATAGCTCTAGCAGTAGTATAGATGCTGAAAGATTGGATGTTTTTATTATTGAACAATAATTCACCGATTTCTGTGCGAATCATCACGAAAACTCCATTTCAATTACGCTACAGTGAATTGACCTAGGGGCGGTTCGTTTGCATTTCTTCAACAGACCGGTTTTTCTCAGTCACATTTCGATGTTTAATTTGAGTCAGTAAACCGGACAGTAAGACTAAAACTGGTCTATATTAAATTTCTCCGTTACGAGAACACGAGCTAAATTGACGAACAGCTTAAATCGCTAAATTCAGGTATTTATCATATGGCTAAAGTAGTGAAAAAAGAAAAACGATTATCAAAAATATTCAAACTAGCTGCAGGCGTTGGTTTAAGCTTCTTGGTTGCTCAAGCCTCTCAAGCGGGCCCAAGAGAGCAAGCAAAACGAATTCACGACCGGTTAGCTGGAGTTCCACCAACTGCTGCGACCCTAGATGCGATGGAAACCGATATAAATAACAACGATCAATTAGCTGCAGCATTCAAGGCGATGGATAATTCAGCGTTTTACTCGGTAACTCTGAAAAATTTTGTCACTCCATGGACCAATGAAGCGCAAACCGTATTCGCTCCTTTAAATGACTACACGGCAACAGTAATTGGAATTATTCGTGATGATATCGATATCAGACAAATGCTGTATGGCGACATTATCTATACAGGTAGCGCTTCCGGCTTAACGGCCTACTCCAACTCAAATAATAATCACTACCAAGAAATGGAAGACCAAGCGCTCGACTTGCAGACTGTTCTTACCCAATCGGCACAATCTTCAGTAACCGGATTAGAATCCGAAGCAACGGCAGGGGTATTAACCTCTCGAGCGGCTGCAAAAGCATTTTTGATTGACGGTACCAATCGAGCTCTATTTCGTTTTACACTCATTGACCACCTATGTGACGACTTAGAACCACTTAAAGATATTTCTAGAGCTGCAGACCGAATTAGACAAGATATCTCCAGGAGCCCAGGCGGCGACAGCAGAATTTTTAATAACGCGTGTTATGGCTGTCATGCGGGAATGGACCCAATGATTCAATCATTTTCTTATTACAATTATGAATACAACGTTGACTCCGATCCTGATGCCGAAAATGGGCGATTAGTCTATAACTCAGCTGGCGCAACGGATCCAGTCACGGGAACACGGGTTCAATCCAAATACTTCAATAATAATGCAAACTTTCCTCAAGGTTTTGTCACCACCGACGACCGCTGGGATAACTACTGGCGAGCCGGACAAAACTCAACCATCGGTTGGGATGAAAGCTTACCTGGTGGAGGTTTTGGCGCAAAATCAATGGGGCAAGAACTAGCGCATAGCGCCCAGTTCGCTCAATGCCAAGTTGAAAAGGTGTTTGCCAATGTTTGTCTACGGGAGCCTGGAAATGCCGCTGATAGAGCGCAGATTGACACCATGATTAGCTCACTTTCCGACAATAACTACCAGCTAAAGCAGACGTTCGCTGAGTCAGCAGTCTATTGCATGGGAGAATAAGAATGAATTTATCTATGAAAATGACCTTAACGCAATGGCTAAAAAACCCGCTAGTTTCAGCTAGTTTCAGTGTGCTTGCCTTGATTACTTTATCGGCTTGCTCTGGTGGCGGTGCAGAAATTGAAGAAAATGTCACTCAATCGGTTACACCACCAAGTAATTATAGCGGACCGGCACCACAAACCGACGATGTGCAAGCGTTTAAGATTAGCGTATGGGATAACCTTTCTGATCAAAATCGCTGTGGGCAATGTCACGGTGCTGGTCAAGCACCCGAGTTTGTTAACCTAGAAGATATCAATATCGCTTATTCTGAGGCTAATACAATCGTTGATTTGACTTCACCGAAAGATTCACGAATGGTCACTAAGGTAGGTAGCGGTCATAACTGTTGGTTGTCGAGTGACTCAGCGTGTGCCGATACGATTACTAGTTATATTACGGCCTGGGCCGGTGATGCCGCGGGCGCCAGCAACTCAATAACCCTAGAAGCACCTCCAATAAAAGACCCTGGGGATAGTAAAACATTCCCGGATTCTCCTGACTTATTTAGTACAACGGTTTACCCGATTCTTGCGGCTAATTGTTCAAACTGCCATACAGATACTGCCGCGGCTCCAATAGCGCCATTCTTTGCCAGCTCCGATATCGACGCGGCTTATGAAGCGGCTAAGTCAAAAATTGATTTGGATACGCCGGCTAACTCTCGATTTGTTGTTCGACTAAATAGTGAATTCCACAATTGCTGGAGTGACTGTGATGCAAACGCCATAGAAATGGAAACCGCTATCACCGCATTCTCAGATCAAATTGTTCCTACCGAAGTTGACCCATTGCTACTTAAGAGTAAAGCTTTGTTCCTTTCAGATGGTATTGTCGCTAGTGGCGGTGGACGTTATGACGCAAGTGCGATTGCCGTATGGAATTTTAAAACTGGAACCGGCAGCACCGCATTTGATACCAGCGGTATTGAACCGGCTATCAACTTAGAGCTCAGTGGCAACTACACTTGGGTCGGCGGCTGGGGTATTCAGATCGTCGATGGCAAAGCACAGGGAACCACTGATTCTAGTCAAAAACTGCACAGCCTTATTACTTCAACTGGCGAATACTCTATTGAAGCATGGGTTGTTCCGGCTAATGTAACCCAAGAAGGACCAGCGGGAATTGTTAGTTATTCAGCAGGTACGACGGCGAGAAACTTTACCCTAGGGCAAACCCTCTACAATTATAATTTCCTTAACAGAAGTAGTGAAACCGATGAAAACGGTGAAGCAGCACTTTCAACAGCTGATGCCGAAGAAATACTTCAAACGTCGCTTCAACACGTTGTGGCTACGTTCTCACCAACAGAAGGAAGAAAGATATTCGTTAATGGTAACTTAGTTGCTACCGAAGACGTTGAAACTGGTGGGACTTTAAGTGATTGGAACGATACCTACGCCTTTGTTCTTGGTAACGAGGTATCTAGCGATAGATTATTTGCCGGCACATTTAGAATGGTAGCGATTCATAACAGAGCACTTAACCAAGAACAAATAACGCAGAACTTTGATGTTGGAGTGGGAGAGAAATTCTTCATGTTATTTAGCATTTCACATCTTGTAGACCTTGCTGATTCTTACATTATGTATGAAGTGAGCCAGTTTGATAGTTACGGTTACCTTTTCTCTGAGCCTACTTTCGTTAATCTTAACGGTGACGCTATTCCTGACAATATTGATATTGAAAGATTTAGAATTGCGATCAATGGAAAAGAAGCAACGACTGGGCAGGCATACAGGAATATTATCGCAAACGTAAACAGTGACCAATACAGTAGTGAAACGGGTCAGTTATTATCTCGCCTAGGTACGGTAATTGGTCTAGAAAAAGGACCACAAGCTGACGAGTTCTTTATTACTTTTGAAAAAATCAATGGCGCCGTTAATGCTTTTGTAGAGCCTGTATTTACTGACACAAGTACACCGGTTGATTTAGAGCCTCGTCCGGATATTGGCGTAAGGGATTTTGCAGAAATTAATGCGACGATGTCACAGGCGACTGGAATAAGTATGGCTAATCCTGATGTGATGGCAACCTATCAGGCGGTTAAGCAACAGTTACCAACGCTTACCGACATTGATATTTTTGTTTCTTCGCAACAAATGGGAATAACGCAGTTAGCAATCGAATATTGTAATGCACTAGTGGAAGATACGTCCGCAAGAGCGAGTTACTTTGCGGGTTTCGATTTTTCCGCAGCGGCTTCGCAAGCGTTCGATAGCACGGCTAAACGAGACACCGTTTTCGACGCGTTAATTACAAATACGGTTGGTAACAACTTAACAACCCAACCGAGTGATTCAGATATTAAAACCGAACTTAACAGTTTGACTGACAAGCTTACCGCATGCGGAAATAGCTGCGCTGCAGATCGAACTGAAACCGTTGTTAAAGCAGTCTGTGCTGCAACAATTGCAAATGCAGCCATGTTAGTACAATAGGAGCTAGGAATATGAGCAAGAAAACAAAAAATTTATCAGTTGATGCGCCGCTCCTACATGCAGCACATAAAAAACCAGTAACTCGCCGTGATTTCATATCACAAGGCATGATGGCGGGAACCGCAAGTGTTGTGGCTCCGTCTATTATGGGAATGTTTGCTAGCCCGCAAAAAGCCAATGCGGCGTTATCAAGCGATATAGAAGCACTCAAAAACGCGTGCGGCATAGCGGTACAAGGGGCAGGAAAAATTCCCTTTATCTGCTTTGACCTCGCCGGCGGTGCAAATATTTCTGGTTCTAACGTACTAGTAGGAAATAGAAGCGGTCAGTTAGACTTTCTATCCTCCGCAGGCTATTCAAAATTGGGTTTACCAGGTGATGTAATTCCTTCGGTGGTGAACCAACAAACAGGACTGTCTGATTTTATCAATAATGATTACGGTTTATCGTTTCATACCGACAGTGGATTCTTACGAGGTATTCAGGAAAAAACAGATACGGTGACCGCGTCTAGAACCGCTGGCGCAGTAATACCTGCTCGCTCTGATAATGATACCGGCAACAACCCCCATAATCCGATGTATGGTATCAATAAAATTGGCGCAGACGGTTCGCTACTAACGCTCATTGGCTCACGAAATAGCGATTCTGGTGGAAACTCCATGTCGCCAATGTCGATGATTGATTTAGCTGTGAGACCCACTAAAGTTGATCGCCCTAGCGACGTAACTGGTCTTGTTGATATTGGTGATTTGGTTGGTCTATTAAGCCAGGATGATGCTGTATCCGTAATGGAATCAGTTTACCGAATTTCAGATAGCAAAATGAGCAACGTTCAAACACAGATCTCAAGTGACGAAGTGATTAAAGAACTAGTACGCTGCGGCTATGTAAAAAGTGCTGACCTAGCGGATAGGTTTGGCGATCCAAGTACACTTGATCCTGCACTAGACACCGATATTGTCGGACCTGATGGAATATTCACTCAAGAAGAATTTGACAGTGAAGGTGAATTTAGAAAAACGGCGTCGGTTATGAAGCTAGTGGTTAACGGATTTGCTGGTGCCGGTACAATTACGATGGGTGGTTTTGATTATCATACCGGAGATCGCTCAACGGGAGAAGTTAGAGATTTAAGAGCCGGACGTTGCATGGGAGCCTGTTTAGAGTATGCAAAACGCGTTGGTGTGCCACTAATGATGTATGTATTTAGTGACGGCTCTGTAGCGAGTAACGGAATGATCGACGATTCGGTAAACGGTCGAGGAAAAGGTGTATGGACTGGCGATAACTCATCAACAGCTAGCTCATTCTTCATGGTTTACAACCCAGACGGACGTGCAGAGTTGATTGGCGGAACTCCAGAAGAAAAAGCGGTACATCAACAAATTGGTTACATGCGTTCTGATGCATCGGTTGAAACAGCTTCTTCTCCTGCAGCTAACAATCCTAACCTGCTAGTGGAAACGGTTCTACTAAACTACATGGCGTTACACGGTGAGCAAAATCAATTTGCAAACATGTTCCCTAATCATGGTCTAGGAAACTCAACACTACAGGATAGTTTGACGGCTTTTGAACCAATAGTTAACGGCACAATCGGCGGTTAAGGCAGGTTTTCGATAAGGACTCGGAATTGCGCTCAGCTAACTATAATAGTGAACTTAATAGTGCTTTATCATTTTTAACAAAATTAGAATTCGATAAAGCACTGCCACTACTCTATAAACTCCTCGATAAAAACCCTAACGATTTAACTTTAATCAACCGTATTTATTCTCTCGAAAGCAAGCGAAAAAACAATACTGGCTTAATTAAAATCTGTCACTATATTTTCGAGTGTAAATCCAACCAACCTGAGTTTCATTCGCTTTTGATCGCTGCTGCTCGAGAATACCTATCAAGAACCAAACTATCTTTAGTCGATAATTTTTCTGAGCTTGAAAAAATGTGTAATTTGGTTTTTCATTTTAGTCAAACCAGTTTCGATAAAATTAGCCAGGAGCTAATAGATTTTCTTAAAAAAAATCACAGCGAAGATACCAGAACACCTCAAATTTTACTTCATGTTGCGGAACATTTATATAATAACCGTCAGTATCTAAAAGCAAGAAAAGAACTCAACGATTTAATGATCTACTATACAGAGGCATCTACACAGATAAGTGCAGAAAAACTGGCTAAAAAGATTGACCGCCTGACTTAATAAAGCGCTTCCCTACTATTCATTGCTTTTTGCTATAAGCTGAAGATAAGCCTCTGCTTCGGAAAGCAGTTTCTGGTTCATCCCTCGTTTTAATACCGTATTCACAATATCATTTGCACGAGAATATTCGTTTAGAAATTCAAAGTTGATTTTTGCTTTTTGTAGCGCCATCCAATCCCATTGAGGGTTATCATTTGGTTTACAACCGACCCTATCCAACAGTTCCAGCGCTAGACCATAATCAAATCTTGAATGCAGCAATGCAACCAGTTCTTTGACCGTTTCAATTTCACTAGGGGTAAAAGTAGCATTGGACTGCAGTTTTTTATAGAAGACCAATATCTGCTGACGCTTATTATTTTCTATTAACTTCGAGAAATATTCGTTCGCAATGTATTCTAAATGTGATTGATTGTCGGCAAAAGCATACAGCAATATTAGTTTTTCGTAAGCGGCATAGTCAAATTCGTGCGACTTGGTCACTTTTAGTAAAATTTTTATAGCATCTTCAAAGCGCCCTTCCTGAACATATACGTCCACTTCGGTTTGCCATTGCTCCGAATTATCGCCACTCTTATTATTCTCATTAGCACTTTTATTTTCAATTGAAATTCGTTTGCGTCGAGCTCGATAGTTTAATTCGAATTGGTGCTGGAATATTAGATACCCCATCATCGCAAAAGAAACTAAAAATAGGTAGTTTACGATTGTGTAGTTCAAAAACAACAAAGCCTCCGACTGCGAAAAATCTAGTACGAAATGAAAAAAATATAAGAAGCCTGAAAATAGAATCAGGAATATAATGATATAGTTTTTGCCCAACAGTTTTATAAGGTAAATAATCTTTACAGGATTAATCTGTGAGAACCAAGTTTTCTCCATGGATAGAATAATGCAAGATGCGGGTATAGAAAAAACAATGAGTGCAACCAATAGGTAACTAAAGGCACTGTTTAATTGCGGGTCAATTTTATTAACAAGAAAAAATAACAAGCCCGACGAGATAATTAATTTGAAGACAGCGCCAAACTGTTCTTTATCGAACCACTTTACATCAGACAACTTCCCTAACTGGCCGTTAGCAACTTCCTCTAGTACTTTGAAGTAGATGCTTAGCAGTAATAGCAATAGAATGGCTGAAGTCGCTTGCCCAAACCTATTTAACGGCATAAGGCTAGTCAAAAGGCTAACAGACAAAATACTAATCAATATTTGTCGCTGGAAAAAGAGAAGCAGAAAACGAGATAGCTGTGTCCAAAACGATGGGATATTAATCGCTACGCTTAAACTTCTAAGCCCTTTACGACATAAAATGCAAGGTGGGAAATAAGTGTCATCGTTAGCTGGTATACAGGAATCACAAAAATTTACATTACAACTAGAACAATGCCAACAGGCGTTTTCAGTTGGATGATATTTACAATTTTCGTTAGTGGCAACCACTATAAATAACCAATAATGAACGCGTTAACTACAGACATGTTTTGTTGCTTTAACTGCAAATTGATCAATTATAAAAAAGTCTAACTCCATAAAAGTTTTCCGCCATTGGAATCGGAAATGTCTTTTAGGTACTTTTCATGCTCGGCACTTTCTTCGCTAGTTACTTTAATCACCTTAAAAGGTTCTCTGTTCTTTGCCAGTCTTCGAATGCCGCCATCATCTCTGTTAGCGCTTAAATAATCTTTTTTATGGGTTAAGGTTAAATCAGTTTGTCCCCCAGTCATACCCAAATAGACTTCAGCGAGTATCTCTGAGTCGAGTAACGCACCATGCAACTCTCGATGACTATTATCGATAAAATACCGTTTACACAAAGCGTCAAGACTATTTTTCTGTCCAGGGTGTATCTGTCGCGCAAGCACTAAGGTATCCAGAACACTACAATAGTCATTCATTTTCCTTTTTTTACCACCAAGCAAGGCGAGCTCATGATCTAAGAAACCAATATCAAAAGGAGCGTTATGGATAACTAACTCCGAGTCTTTTACATACTCGACAAAGTCCTCAATAACATCCTTAAAGCGTGGTTTATCAAGTAGAAACTCATTAGTAATACCATGAACTTCAATCGCGCCTTCATCGACTTCTCTGTCGGGGTTTAAATATACATGAAAATGATTACCGGTTAATTTTCGGTCAACCATTTCGACACAACCAATCTCAATGATTCGGTGCCCTTGCGTTGGCTCCAAACCGGTTGTTTCAGTGTCTAAAATAATCTGTCTCATCGAGGTCCTACAATAATAAAATAAGTTCTGCTTTAAATTGAATTCTCTCAATCCAATTTTATCCGGCCAATCTCTTAAAGGTTGTCAATCCCTAAATTAGCTAGCTCATCGGCCTTTTCATTCTCAGGGTGTCCACTATGCCCTTTGACCCATTGCCAATCAACCTGGTGACGCTGATTTTGCTCGTCTAATAATTTCCATAGGTCAGAGTTTTTTACCGGCTTTCTTTGTGAATTCTTCCATCCCTTCTTTTTCCACCCCTCTAACCACTCGGTGATACCTTTTCTGACATATTGTGAGTCAGTTGTTAAACGAATTACACTTGGTTGCTTGACGGCTTCCAAAGCCTTTATCGCCGCGGTCAGCTCCATTCTATTATTAGTCGTTTCTGCTTCTCCGCCATAGATCTCCTTTTCATGCTTTCCTGCTCTGAGATAGGCTCCCCAACCGCCCGGACCGGGGTTTCCACGGCATGCGCCGTCCGTAAAAATTTCAATCACTTACCGAGACTCCTAAGGTTACCAAGATTATTCCTGCAACCGGTTGATTACATCATCGAGTTTGTTATTAACGGTTGGCTCAGCAAACCGAGGTCTTACCAACTTTCTATTTCGCCGCCAACTAGGACGAATGGGAATTAACGTCGATACTTTTTTCTTCGCAACTATAATATGGTAATTTGCGAAATGTTTTAAGAACCATTTCAGCCAAGTTGCCTCTATTCCATTGTTCTTTTTCATTGCCATGGTTTGATACCGTAATGATATTGGAATTTCAGCGGTAATTTCTAAACCCAATAGGCTAAACCAATCATTCAACCTCGCTTTACCATAAGAGCGAGACGGTAATGATTTGGTCCGTCTAACTTCCGCCCAAATTCGTTTACAGTTAAACCAAGAGATAGGGTTTCTTCGTAACATCACAACTTGCCCTTCCGGAATTAGAACGCGCTCCACCTCCCGTAATGTCCGGTGCGGAAATTTAGCAGTTTCGATTACCTCGGGCAACAGCGCTAGATCGATAGTATCGGACGCTATAGGAAGCTCATGATATTGACAGTAAATATCACAGTCAGGCTCCCTATCACTGATCACAACACTTTTTCGAACAACGATGCTACCTTCGGATAGTTCCCGGGCTTTATCTGAATAGAGTAACGCGTAATATCCAAAAATGTCTCGTAAAACAGATTTTAGTTGCGATTTTACGACATGAGAGCGAGTTACCAAATACTTATCCAGCAGGCTATTTCTTTCACTTGAACCCTTTGATACAAATGGTTTGGTCACTTAAGTGCCCCCTTGGTTAAAAGATGGTTTTGATAAAGCCTGGCATTTATTACTAATATAACAATTTAAGTTACCTGTCGAAGGTAACGCTAACCACAACGCCGCTAGAATTAGTATAACGCCGCTAAATCCACTGGATAGGTATAACTATGCCATAATTGGCGGCAAATTTGACATATTGCCCAATTAAAAATACCATCTACGCCAATTATTATCATGTTTTAGTAATATTCACGGTAAAAGCTCGTTCACACGCTTAATCAGTAGTGAAGAAGCCATCCTTAATTCATAGGTATTTCATTTGATAAAATCAAGCTTTATTCTGATGGTCATTGCTGTACTCTCCGGCTGCCAAACATTTTCCTTATTGCCAACCTCTAAACAAAATCAAACAGCCGTAGCAGATACAGAAAAGGCTATCGATAAACCAGCGCTTGAGAAACTAGATATTTGTGTAGCGGTAGATTCAGCGGATGATCCTGAAGCTTATGCTAACGCATGGGACAGAGTTGCATCGCAAATGACGATGGATATTCCAAACCATAAACGTGTTAAAGCTCAAAAGAATTGGTATTTAAAGCACCCTCGATACTTAACTCGCGTAAGTAAACGCTCTGAGCCTTACCTTTATTTCATTATCGATGAAATAGAAAAACGCCAACTTCCCTTAGAGTTGGCACTTCTGCCTATCGTTGAAAGCGCTTTTGATCCATTCGCCTATTCCCATGGAAGAGCATCTGGTATGTGGCAGTTTATTCCTGGAACAGGACGAGGTTACGGACTGTCTCAAAACTGGTGGTACGATGGGCGACGTGACGTTTATCTATCAACCCATGCCGCATTAGATTACCTTACTTACCTCAATAAGCGTTTTGATGGTAATTGGTTACACGCGCTAGCCGCTTATAATTCGGGGCAAGGCAACGTAAGCCGAGCAATCCGCCGCAATAAGGCTAAATCTAAACCGACCGACTTTTGGTCTCTTAAACTACCAAAAGAAACTAAAGCCTATGTGCCTAAGCTTCTGGCACTTGCCGAAATTTTAAGAAATAGAGAAAGTAATAAAACCAATTGGACATGGGTTGATAACCAGCCATTTTTCGAAAGGGTAGCAACCGAAGGACAGATAGACCTCACACTGGCCGCGGATCTTAGTGAAATTAGCATGAACGAGTTTTACCAGCTTAATCCAGCCTACAACCAATGGGCAACGCCTCCGGAAGGTCCACATTACATCCTTCTGCCAATAGGCAAAAAAGACACATTCAGCACTAATTTAAAAACTATTCCAAAGTCGGAGCGCATCGCTCAACGTCGTTACACCATTAAAAACGGCGATAGCCTCAGTCAAATTGCTGCAAAGTTTTCTACGACAGTCGATTTATTACGCACCAATAATCAAATTAGAGGCAACAGCATTCGAGCCGGAAAAACACTACTGATTCCAATAGCTTCTAAACAGCGTGAAAAGTACTCTAAGAGCAACCAACAGCGGCTAATCAGCAAGCAGAACAGAAAACGTAAGGGAAATAAGGTCGTTGTTAACGTGAGGTCCGGCGATTCGTTTTGGACCCTTTCGCGCCAATATAAAGTTAATATGAGAAGTTTGGCGGGTTGGAATAACATGGCTCCAACCGACACATTGCGTGTTGGTCAGAAGTTAGTGGTATGGACGGAACTACCGAGTGCCAACAAGGGGTTGGCTTCTATGGCAAAGAAAACAAAAAAGATTCATTACAAAGTTAGAAATGGTGACTCTTTTGCGCGTATAGCAAACAAATTCAATGTAAGCCTAACTAAAATCAAACAGTGGAATAAAAGCTTGAGTAAGCGGAAATATCTTCAACCGGGTCAATCGCTGACCCTATTCGTTGATATTACTAAGCAGTTTTAAACCTTTTAGATACTAGCTTTTGTTAAGCTTCCTGAAACACCATAAAAATATCCGCCCTTGAGTAAGGAGACTTACCATAAGGTGATTTTTGTTCCTTAAACCCAACCTTATCGTACAAGCTGATTGCGGGAGTCAACCTTCGGTTTGATTCCAAAAATAAACCTTTAAAATCAGCAGCTTGGTACTGTTGTATTGCTGCTATCACTAACTTCTCACCGATTCCAAGTCCTTGATAATCCGGATCAACAGCCATTTTGGAGAGTTCTAACTGCCCATCTTTTGCAGCAATCAACGCCGCCGTACCGACAATTTTATCCATAATACGAGCCATTAAAATGAACCCTCCGGGCTCGATAATTCGCTCAAAAGGTTCAGAAAGTACAAGGTGATCGATGTCTTCAACATAAAAATATTTTTCTAGCCACGCGCGATTAAGCTGGTAAAACGGCTTGCTATGCTCTTTTTCAAAGTGAATAATTTCTACTGAGTTAATCATTCGCTCTCGTCTAAGTTCAGACATTCGTTCAACCAACGGTTTTTGTTCCAACTGTCGTTCAAGTAACTCGACATTATCCATTATATTTCCACCTGCCAGCGCTAATAATCGCCCTAGCACAATCTGTAGGTCCTTAAGAACTGGCGCCAATTGATCCATTAGCTCAAACCCCACAGGGGTGATGCTCAACATCCGACGACGTTCGTCCCCACCATCTATTTGATGATAGAGTAAATCTGCCTGCTGAAGCTTTTTACTCATCTGACTAATCGCTGGATGTGTTTGACCAAGCATTTCTGCTAGCTGAGTCACGGACATCGACTCATTTTCATTAAGCAATTGCATTAACGGAACATTACGTGCCTGAAAATTGATATTTTCTGTCTTGTAGACTTCGTCCGTTTGACGGTGAATAATTTCGCTTAAGCGCTTTAATCGGTTACTTAACCCTAATATGCCAATATCATTCAAACTCTTCACTAAACTACCTTTAACCTATCTTTCTATTTATACATCAACCTAAAATACACTTAGGCGTATTTAAATTATTCAATGTGTGGCGAAAAAGCGATCATTAACAAGCTAAAATTCGCGACAATGTAATTACTTACGTAAATAAACAATAGCAGAGCCATTACAGAATCTCAACGTAAGATATGACCAAATAAAACGATCATGTCACCTAATTATAGATACAATTTCTGTCTTCGATGTAAAGAATAGAAAATTACTTATGCTCGGGCAAAAATGGGGTCAGATATGAGTGACTGGCTAATTTTGCAGCGCTTGCTAGTCTATAAGCGTAGCGTGATGCCGGTATAACAACCAGATAACCAGTTTAGAGCGTTCCACCGTCAGCTGGCCTACAAACGACTAAAAAGAACTAAAAAAGGACTATTTACTGACTAAGTTGCCCTAAGTCGATAAATAGCCCTTCGTTTTTGCAGGAATGTGTTTTGGCTTTATTGTTTAAGCGTTACCAAAACTAATTGCTTTCAGATTTTTTC
>CAJQOL010000135.1 GCA_905479925.1 uncultured Kangiellaceae bacterium
CCTGCGCCTTGCTCAAAAGCGCTATAGGACCACTCGCCTGTTGAATTTCTAGCAGCTTTTGCGGTGCTCATTATGCGACACTTTAAATCATCAGGAGTCAAATCAGGGTATTGACTTAGTAATAATGCAGCAACACCAGTGACAACACCCGCGGCTTGAGAAGTCCCCGACATTTGAAAGTATTGCCCACCATCATGATACTCTGGATGATCTTTAGCTAAATCCGCTTTACTTTCCATCAACCCCATCATGTGTCCGCCAGCAGCGACTACATCAGGTTTTACAAATCGTTCATATGTTGGGCCACTAGAAGAAAACGTCGCTAATCTATCATCTGAAAAATCATTGGGCGTATAACTATCGGTAACGGCTCCAACAGTAATCACATAAGGAACATTTCCCGGAACACCAATCCCCATAGGACTGTTTCCACGGTTTCCTGCCGCAGCAACAATAACTATACCGGCCTGCCATGCTTTCATTACTGCTTGGTTAAGAGGGTCTTGCCAATACAAAGAGCGAGGCTCGGCACTAAAGGAGAGATTTAGAATACGAATATTATAATTATCTTTATAAGTAATAGCCCATTCAATACCCCGAATAATATCAGCGTAATTACCTTCGCCAGATTCGCTAAACGCTTTGATACTGATTAATCGAGCATCTGGCGCAACTCCATAGTAACGACCATAGGCATCTCTCTCACTATTTACAGCTAGACTTGTAACGTGCGTACCGTGCCCACTGTCATCACTATTATTCGTGACTTTATTTTGAATAGCATCGTAAGTTCCGTAAACTCGGTTACGACCATAGGCATCCTGTCGCAAACCAGAAAGAGATTTAAACCCTGTATCTATGACTGCGACGGTAACACCACCACCAAAGATATATTGATCGTGTAGTGTTTCAGCATTACTCATTTGAACCGCAGAGGCCTGCGTATAACCAATTCTTTGCCCCCACGCCAATCCAGAGGACTTAACACCATAGTTAGCAACGAGTTGCACATTCATTTTTGACAGTTGCTGGAATTGATCTTCGGTTAAATTGGCGGCAACGCTATCAATTATGGCAAGTTCATGGGTAATTTCAGCGCCAACGGAAGCGACGGCATCAAAACGCTCCTCACCTTTAATAAGAAAACTTTTAGTTGGAACTGATGAGGCCGTAATAGGGTCTAGCTTTTTAGGACTATTCAGATATAAAGAAACACTAACGATAAAAAAAACACTAAATAAGCAGGCGAAAAATAGCCGCTTTGACAAATACAAACCTGACATTACACCCCCCTTACTCACAACTACAATTGGCTTTATTCTTTTTGTTGCCAAAAACATCCCTCATTGCGATTAAACTTCGGCAGCGCTATCTAATTGAATTATATACAATTATTTACACTATCGACTGACAATTGGTCAATTATTATCCGTCAGTCTATAAGATACTGTGATATTTATCACGTTTTTTATTTGAGGGTGTGAATTTTACCAAATTTCTAGATCGAGCCAAAACGGGCATGAGATATACATAGATTTGCAATTAGATATTCTTTTGGCCATGATACAAATCAGTATCCCGTTCAATAACTGCTCCGATTCAAATGCCAAATAAATCAGTCTTTAATTTTGTAATTGCCGCAGTATTTGCAGCTCTTTTAGGCGCGAGCATCCTTAAATATTACCTTGATTATACTTTCTTAATCGCTCTAACCAGCTATGCAGAATCGATCGCTTTAGCAATTTTATTCACCGTAGCGTTTCTCAAAACTCGCGAGTTCACGGAAAAATTAGAACCTCTTTTTTGGTATTTAATAACTGCAGCTTTCTTTTCATGGTTAGTTTTTAATTTTTCACTCTACTTTATTCTTGATACATCAGCGGAGTCTACAAGAGGATTTGCTTCTGATCTTAGCTATTTTATTTTCTGTGTACTGATTGTGGCTTCTATTGAAGTGAAAAGCTTTTCCGAAGCAAGAAAATTTATCAGTAGAAGAAGTCTAATCACATCGATAAGTTTGTTTTTATTTATGGTTGGCTCGTTTAGCTATTTTATTTTAGCACCTACTGAATCGGCTAAACTGCAACAAGCCAACAATAACTCGTTCTATTTTTATGCGCTAATGGATGGTTATTTAGCGTTGCGCTGGTGGCATATAGCACAACAAGAACCAAACAAGCAAAGAGCAGCCTATCTCCTGCTTGCTTTCGCAAGCGTGGTTTGGTTAATGGTCGATATTTTAAGAATCAATGCCCAATACCTCGCTGAAGTAAACTGGCAATGGTTAAACCTTTTACCTTTTATTTTTATTTATGCTGCAATAGTTCAATACGGTAAACATTCAGACCAAAATAGAGAAAGTAAATATTTTAGACGATACCACATATTTAATAGTCCCATTTTTTTTCTTGGCATTATTTCTATTATCTTGTTATCTCAAGATGACTTCTTTGGCTCCGAGAAAACACAAGCGATTAGAAACATTGAACAAGCATGGGTTTTGAGCACACTAGCCCTCTCTTTTTTCCAAGCACTTGAATTATTTGAAACCAACAAGTTTAGGAAGCTAGAACTGAAACGTTTGCAGGAAAAATATGCTAATACCGTCACTGAGTTAGAAAACAGCAGCAAACAGCTTGATGACCAAAGAAACGCCAGCCAGACAATTCTAGATTCCGTTACCAACCCAATATTTACTCTCAGTTTGGACGGGCGCATACAGTCTTGCAATATTGCAACTCAGTTGTTACTTGGCTATACAGAAAGGGATCTAATTGGTACAAGTTTCACTAATTTGGTGCCTGTATCAGAAGAGTTCCATCATTTTTTTGATTACCAAAGCTATCGTCAGCAGCTAGCCAGAAATAAGAGTGGACTGGAACTAGAGTCTAAGTTAAATACCAAAGATGGCAATGAAGTCATTGTTCATATAAGTCTGTCTCAGGGGAATCAGGCGATTAGAGATAGAATTATCGTTTCACTGGCTGATATTAGAGAGCAAAAAAAAGCAGAGCAACAACTTCATGATCTTAGAGACCAGTTTACAGCTAACATTTCCCACGAATTTAGAACACCGCTAACCATTGTAAACGGCGTAATTGATGAACTGTTAAACGCACAGATTGACCAACGTTATACTCAATCACTTGAAATCGCCAAGCGAAATAACCTTCGATTAATTCATATGGTCGATCAACTTCTTGAAGTTTCAAGGTTAAA
>CAJQOL010000136.1 GCA_905479925.1 uncultured Kangiellaceae bacterium
TACCTAAGATACCTTCTGGAATTGCCGCACTGGTTAGGTAATCATTTTTAGAATCTCTTAAACGGCCATCGCGCGGTTTACCAAACGGATCATAACTATGATGTTGCTTTAAATTGCCCGCATCATCCACACTACCAATCATTGAGCCCAATCGGTCACGATGGATATAATCAACAGTCACAACCGAGCTAGTATTGGTACTCGTTACTACCGCAATATCGTCGATATAGCTCTTAGTAGTAACCGTAGAACCCTGAGTAATTTCCTCAAACATTTTGTCGATATAAACGATGGTGGTAGTCACACCAGCCACGGTCTTCTTCTGCTTATAACGCATTTGATCGGCACCATAAAAGAACTCAATCGTGCTCGATTTTGACAAGGTTGTATCATAGGGTTGCAACCGCTGATTAGCACTAACGGTAATTTGAGTTGGTTTATTAAACGCGTTATAGATAAAGGCTCTTGAACCATCATTGGTTAAGTTGCCATTATCATCATAATCGTAATAACGATAACCACGGTTATTCGCTAGGGCAACACGCCTGACAGCATTAGACCCGGCGTTACCTCCGGCTGTTTTGTTTGCGTTACCGTAAAGGTAGGCATTACTCGCACTGGTGGTAAAATCAGTCTTGTATTTGAAGTTACCGACCGCATCATAGTCGTACTCATACTCATTATTTGAACCATTCGAAAAGGTTTGGTTCGAACGAATAAGGCGATTTAAATCATCATAAGCATAAGCTTCGTTATCAACCGTGTAAGTACCGCTAATTCTATTACCCACATCAATAGTTTCCAAATTTCCCATTTCATCGTAACGAGTGTAATTAACTAACTGCTGAGTGCTACTGCCCTTTTTAAGCTGAGTACTTTCCATTTGTCCGGTGGTTTGATTAAACGCACGGGTAATGGTCATCGCATTATCCGATTGTTCTGCCACAGTCCAATTACCTAACGTATCAACCGTAGTAATCTCACGATAAATTTCACCGGATTCTGCATTGGTGGTTGTGGTTAAATAGCCATCATCGTTGTATTCATAACCAACTACCAAACCGTTAGGATAAGTTTTGGCTTTTACCCGGCCATAATTACCATCGTAATGCACACTCACCGTGTAGTCATTGCCATCAATGTCAGTCGTGTTATCGGTCGGGCGACAGTACGCATCATAATCATGTTCACGCTCATAGGTTTCACCGGAGCGATTGACCGTTTCCGTATGAATAGCGCCTTTACAAACGGTGTCGTAAACGAAAGTAGCATCTAAAACGCCAGCGACTTTTCGGGTTAATAATCGGCCCGAGGTATCATAATCATAATCCGTTTTTACGCCTTTAGCGTCAGTCTCGGATTCGACTTCACCATAACCGGTGTAGCTAAAGCTTTTCTCACCCATGTTTGGATCATCAACCCACTCCTTTTGGCCGAGCGCATTGTATTCAGCGGTGATTTCAACGTTGTTTGCATCACGAAGCACAATAGGGTTGCCTATTGAATCATAGGCGTAAGACGTTACGCCCCCCAACGCATCGGTTGTTTTCATCAATTGTCCATTACCAGAATAGGTACGGTACATCGGTGCACGATTATTCACATTAATACGTGTTCGATGACGATTGCCGGATAACTCGTAACTATAATCAATATCCATTACTTGACCGTCGGTTTGATCGACGGTCTTGTTAGTATTACGACCCATGGCATCAAAGCTGTTGTAATGAGTACCTTTTGTTTCGTTAACCAAGTTAGATGGTTTCGATTCAAAAATAGTTCGGCCAAATTCATCGTAATCAATACTGGCGTATGACCAGCCACCATCGAATCGTTTGGCTCGCGTTAATACCACGCGATTAAACATGTCTTTATAGATCCGAACCTCTGGCGTACCCGCAGAGTAAGATGTTGTTTTATAAACAATGTTGCTGTCATAAATGCCGTCACACCCACCTTCACACCATGCAAATCGCGTATGAACTTCCACGCCGGTTCCTACCGGTGGAATGAGTTTTTCTACCCGACCAAACGCGTCGTATTCAAACTGTGTTGTCATATCATTGAGGTCGGTTGCGCTTTCTGTTTGACCGTTTTTTTCATCGGTGACAGTTTCAGCGGTACCAACATCACCGATAACTTCATCCGCAAAATAGAAATCGCTGGAATAATTGGTATTTACGACTCTGGTAGGCTCACCACTGCTTGAAACGGTGACTCTTATAGGCATACCATAACTATTGTAGTCATGATTAGTGGTAACCGACTTTCCGCCGCCTTGAACAGTAGATACCGTAACGATATTAGGCTTACGCTTTGAGGTCCACGTGTAGGTCGTTTTGGTTTCTTTGGTGCCATCTAAACCCGTTTGATGCCAGTCTGAACCTGTAATAGTCTTAAACGTCACATTCGATTGAGTGAGTTTATTCCGCCAGCTAGCATCGCTGGTGTTAAATGTATTTACCGTCGTTTTCTCAACGAGACTAAATCCGTTGTCTACATCAACAACCGACTTTTTTACATTACCGTAGATATCAATATCCGCTGCTTTTACCTCAGTAAATTCATTCGAAAGTTGAGTGCGCCCATTGAGACTATAGGAAGTCGCATCTTTGGTTTTAATCGGCGTCCAATAAATGTTATTCTTTAAGGTTGTTTTTTCATGATAGGTGATATCTGTTCGAGTAATCGGAGCGGTCTCACATAATTCATCATCACCGGTCAGACAGGTTCGAACCGACTCTATTTTTCCAGCGGTTGGGAAAAATTGAGAAAAGTCAGTCACAGAGCGAACATCATTGGCACTGTCTACCATAATGGTTCTAAAACCTTGGAAGCCTCGACCACGACGATTGTAAATCGCT
>CAJQOL010000137.1 GCA_905479925.1 uncultured Kangiellaceae bacterium
GAATCGGGATATGGCGTCACTTTCTGGGGTTAGGTATTCAGGAGTTACTCCTCCGGCGTAGCTAACCGAGAGCAAAGGTTAGTCAATTATAGTCAGACTGATATTTTAGCTCACTGAAATTCTCGCTAGTCGCACTCCTTCGCTAGGCGTACAAGGGTACGTTTAGCGTTTTTCAAAAATCCCTACTTGCTTAAATACTTGTCCAAACCACGGGTGGTTGACCTCCAATTTAAATTCAAACCGCTGTTGATCGATGGCTGTCTGAGTAACTTTAGTGACACCAGGAGTTAACAGACTCGGTATTTTTATTTTTAGGTTAAAAATTTTGACAAAATAGTGGCCACTCTTGAATCGTATTGCTCCGTTTTGTTGACTGACTTTTAAATTCATTCCAAATCCGAAGCCAACCATTTCCGCAAGGCTACCGTCCTTTTGAACGCTTTTGGTTGAGCTTATTCGGCTTATCGGGCGATTGTTAAAAAAATAGAAGCGGTCCCAAGTCATACCATTAAGCTTTGGGTTAGGGTAAACGTTGACCTTCATGGCAACGTTTTTACCTCGGTATGGCGCAAGTGGAGTGCCAATAAGGCGGCACACATTGGCAAAAATTAGTCCCGGTAAGGAAGCGCTAACTTCACTCATTACGCCGCAATAACTTACGGGTTTTTGATAACCTATTGAAAACCGTTTTTTGATTGCGGGGTGTAACTTCTGCCACTCTGCTTCAGGCATCAAGCTTTGATACCCTTTAACATGAAGGGATTTACCAAGTCTTGGATTATTAGTCATTTCCCTACCCTCCCTTTTTTGTTCAGTTGTTTGCCTTGTGCTTGTTTTACTTGTTCTTCTTTTCCCTGTGCTTCTTTTCCTTGCACTTCTTTTCCTTGTACTTCTTTCATTTTCTGCGAAATGCCTTTGGGTTCAGCAATCGCAAAAAATTCTTCCAGATTAAATAGCCCAACGCAGGGAGTTGCTCCGGGTTGGATTTTTTCGGCTACGATTTTTTGAATGATTAGCTCAGTTGCAATAACTGGAACATTGGGGCCTGTGCCGTCCTGTGCAATCAGTTGCCATTGGATTTTCAGAGGCTTTTGTTGTTTGTTAGTGCCGATCAGATCGACATACATACCGCCGGTACTGCTACCAAATCGAATAAACCATTCGCTCATTCGAATAAGGATATTGGTATATCGCTGCCAATTCTTGACTAAGCCCCAACGAGAAATAAAAGACAGAAGCCATAATCCACCATGAAGCAAGCTAAGCTCTAGACCCGCTTTAAAACGAATATTCTTTAGCTGAGGATACAAATCTGGCAATAGTTCCAAGTCGGGGATATTACAATTGCATACCCAGCGCTTGCCAATGGGTGGGCCAAAGTCATACCGGGAGAGTCCTTGCCACCCGTAAACGGATTGGCAATGACCATTGATGACGGTTTTAAATGGTTGCCCCGCGTATGACAAGATAGAAGCAACGGTTCCTTTCCCTCGTTCCGTATGGTTGCCGGGGGATATGCCGAAGTTGATGGTGTCTAGCGCAGCAAAGCGGCTTATGAAATTTCGAATGACCGCATCACTGAGCGATGGAACCGAACTAGCCCCGGTAACCATAACAATCGCCTTTCGTTGAGCTTTAGTATCAAAACGCTCTTTGAATTGGCTAACAAACTGACGGTCATCTGCCAGGTCGATGTAGTGGCGACCTTGCTCGAGGCATACTTTGGCGACCGCGTATTGTTTGCCTTGACTATATTGGTTTTCGCTAGATTGGTTTTTGTTATATTGGGCTTGAAAAGGACCACTGGTATTAACCACAATGTCAGGGTCACAACCGCTGATGGAATTGGAGAGCTGGTCTGAAAAAATATCAAGAACAACTATCCCTATTTCTTTACCCATTTCTTTGTTTAGTCTAGCTTTAAGCGCTGTTGCTTTTGCTAGCGAGCGACCCGCCACCCATAAGTCGTAGCCCTCATAGTGGGTAAGACTAGCAACCAGCCTTTGACCAAAAATACCATAACCACCGATGACCAAAATTCGAGTGTTTGATTGCTTTTGCATGTTTCTAGTCCCTGTAATCGACTGACTTGGTTGATGCAAACCAGTCTAGAGGGATTTCAAATGCAAAGACTCCGGATTGATAATTGAACAATAGAAAAAATATTTATTGTTTTAAATCAATCAGTTAAATTATTCCAGAATGGTCATTCTGGAAGGTAGGATAGCGTTTCTTGTTAGCTCAATAGATTTTCGAGATTCTTGTCGTTGACCGCGTTAATGAGATCATTCACTCGCTTTGCGAAATGCACCAGGGGACATGCCGGTAATTTCTTTAAACGCGGCATAGAAATTGGATTGCGACTTAAATCCCGTCTCTAAGCTGATTGACAGAACTGAAGCGCTAGGTTCGTTAATTAGCAGCTCTTTAGCCCGTTTGATCCGACTTTCTCTTAAGAAGCGGGAAAAATTAACACCGTAATGGGTATTGATCAATTCCGATAGCTGATGGGAACTTAAGTCTAGCGCGTTTGCCATTGTGGCCAAATTTAAGTCCTCGTTTTGAAATAGGCGCTCTTCATTGATTAATATCTCTATCTGTTCAATTCGTTCAGTAACATCAATGTTGGAAAGCGTAGAACTGGAGTAACCTAGCTGCACCGCGGCAGTCAGTTCATTGAGCAAGTCCGGGTAAATGATAAGTGCGGCAGTGACTAAGGCGAATGCCAACGCGATGCCATTGGTATAAAAATAGTAAAAATACGCATCGTCTATAAAAGAGACTAAAAATCCCAGAATTAATACACCGATGGTCAGTACCGAAAAGAAAACAAAGAAAAAGAACTCGATTTTAAATCGATTGCGGTAATTTCTTAATCGATACAGAACGTAGGTCAGCCATAAACAATAACTGGTTCCAATAAGGAACGCTATGGGAACGACGATCTCACGATCTAGCCAGAATATTAAAGCGATTGGCGCAAAGTGCAGTAATTCATAGAGTTTAAATTGGTAGTCGACAAATAGCACGTAGCGACTAAAGAAATAGAATAGCGGTGGTACCAATAACAGCAAGCTTCGATAGTATGGGCTATTTAAAGGTTCGCTAATTTGTTGAATATATGACAAATGCTCAAATTGTAGAGCCATCAAACAGACGATAAATACGCCGCTAGAGAAAATAGAAGCGATAGATTTGTTGTCGCTCTTCAGAAAGAAGGCATAACAAACCAATAAAAGTGCGGCAACCGCCACCGAAAAGCCAACACTTAAAATGCTGATAGTAAGAATCATTAAAATAGTTGCTCGTAACTGATACTAATCACGATCTTAATTAAACCTATTATTGCTGCATTTATTAAAGGCAAAAAAAAAGCACTTCCTAAAGGAAATGCTTTTTTAACAGATTGACACTGAAATAATCCGTGTCTATCAAGCTACTTTAAATTAAAGAGCTGTGATGTTTTCTGCTTGAGGTCCTTTCTGACCTTGAGTTACTGTGAACTCAACTTTCTGGCCTTCTGCAAGAGTTTTGAAACCAGAACCAGTGATTGCACTGAAATGTGCAAAAACGTCAGGTCCGTTTTCTTGCTCGATGAAACCAAAACCTTTAGATTCGTTAAACCATTTTACTGTACCAGTAGTAGTATCAGACATTTGTGTATCCTATTTTAAAAAGTAACTTGTGCCTCAACATGAGACGATTTTTGCTGGAAGTGGTGCTATTACTTATGAAAAACAGAACGAAGGACCAAAGGTGAATCATCTAAATTTTGTGCATAAATATAAAACGTACTTTCAAGCTGTGTAAATTATATACGCAAAACGTCACTAGTCAAACCTTTTTCCCTTTAATTTCGGGTATTTAACGGAATAGTCTCACCAAGTTTATATCACAAAAAAGTGATTTTATTGGCGCTATACGCTATACAGCGGGACTTGCGAGTGAATATGACATTATTGTGACACTAAATTTCTTGGTAATTTGAATCACTGTTAATGAATTGTTGGTGTAAAAAATAACCAAATTCTTTGAAATTTAGCTCAAGATTCTCTTGAAACCATTAGAACAAGCCCCATATTGAAGGCAATGTTTATTTAATAGATAAAATTCGTCGTCAAATTAGATGCCGATACTGAAGTTAGGAGCCAGAATATGAGTGAGAATGGGGATATCCAAAATCCGGATGAGCAAAGCGAGCAATCTAACGAGGCTGAGCAGAATGAGGCCGTTAGCTTCGAGCAACAAGTTGCAGAGCTGAGCGAACAGCTTGACGCTGCCCTTAAACAAGCTGATAGCCACAAAGATAACGCACTTCGTGCAAAAGCAGAGGCGGATAATATTCGTCGCCGAGCTGAGCGAGAAGTAAGCAATGCTAGCAAATTCGCACTAGAACGTTTTGCCAAGGAAATACTTGGTGTTGTAGATAGTTTAGAAAAAGCCCTAGAGCAGCCTGTCGAAGGTGATTCCCAAGTTGCGATGCACGAAGGCATACAGCTGACATACAAATTATTATTAGATACCTTGAACCGTTTTTCAATCGAACAGATTTCTCCCCTTGGAGAGAGCTTTGATCCTGGTTTACATGAAGCCATGGTAATGCAAGAAAGTGATGAACATGAACCGAATAGCATCATGATGGTTGTTCAAGCGGGCTACCAATTAAACGGTCGATTAATTAGACCTGCTCGAGTAATCGTTTCTAAAGGTAAATCCGGTTCTATTAATGAAACCGCATAATACTATTGATTAAAAAATAGTCATTTAAAAGCTTGAATTAAAAATAACAGCCCCCAGATAAAGGGCAACCAACAAATCAAACATATTATTGGTAAGGTCTTTATAAAGGTGACGAAAATTATGTTCACCGCAAAACTTTACCTGAAGTAACTAGGAGATTAAAAATGGGTAAAATAATTGGTATAGATTTAGGTACAACTAACTCATGTGTTGCGGTACTTGACGGAAAAGATTCGCGAGTAATCGAAAATGCAGAAGGTGCAAGAACAACACCTTCAATTGTTGCATATGCCGAAGATGGTGAGGTTTTAGTTGGTCAATCAGCCAAGCGACAAGCCGTTACTAACCCAACCAATACATTGTTTGCTATTAAGCGATTAATTGGACGTAATTTTGACGACAAAGTTGTTCAAAAAGATATCAGCATGGTTCCTTATAAGATTGTAAAAGCTGACAATGGCGATGCATGGGTTGAAGGCAACGGTAAAGCGATGGCGCCACCGCAAATTAGTGCTGAAGTTTTAAAGAAGATGAAAAAAACAGCTGAAGACTTCTTAGGTGAAACGATCACGGAAGCCGTTGTAACAGTTCCTGCATATTTCAATGACTCACAACGTCAAGCGACAAAAGATGCTGGTAAAATTGCTGGTTTAGAAGTTAAGCGTATTATCAATGAGCCAACCGCTGCTGCTTTAGCATACGGTATGGATAAAGGAACCGGCGACAAAACTATCGCTGTATACGATTTAGGTGGTGGTACATTCGATATCTCTATCATTGAAATCGCAGAAGTAGAAGGCGAGCATACCTTTGAAGTATTAGCGACTAACGGCGATACGTTCCTAGGTGGTGAAGACTTTGATATGCGAGTAATTGAGTTCTTAGTTGATGAGTTTAAGAAAGAAAGTGGAATCGACCTAAATAATGACCCACTAGCGTTGCAACGTTTGAAAGAAGCCGGTGAGAAAGCAAAAGTTGAGCTATCGTCAAGTGCACAAACGGATATTAATCTGCCATACATTACAGCAGACTCAACGGGTCCTAAGCATTTAAACATCAAATTAACTCGAGCTAAGTTAGAGTCTTTGGTTGAAGATTTGGTAGAGCGTACTTTAGCACCACTACAAATGGCAATTAAGGATGCAGGTCTTAATGTCTCAGATGTTGATGACGTGATTTTGGTTGGTGGTCAAACACGTATGCCTAAAGTACAGCAAGCGGTTACAGATTTCTTTGGTAAAGAGCCAAGAAAAGATGTTAACCCTGATGAAGCTGTTGCAATGGGTGCGTCCATACAAGGTGCAGTATTAGCAGGCGATGTAACCGACGTTTTATTATTAGACGTAACACCATTGTCTCTAGGTATTGAAACAATGGGTGGCGTGATGACTAACCTCATCGACAAGAATACAACAATTCCAACTAAGGCTAGTCAGGTTTTCTCTACTGCTGAGGATAATCAGTCTGCGGTAACGGTTCATGTTTGTCAGGGTGAGCGTAAAATGGCTGCTCAAAACAAATCATTAGGAAAATTTGATTTGCAAGACATTCCACCTGCGCAACGCGGAACGCCTCAAATCGAAGTTAGCTTTGACATTGATGCTAACGGTATTTTGAATGTTTCTGCTAAAGACAAAGCAACTGGAAAAGAGCAATCTATCGTGATTAAAGCCTCTTCAGGTCTTTCGGATGATGAAGTAGAACAAATGATTCGCGACGCTGAAGCACATGCTGAAGAAGATAAGAAGTTCCAAGAAATGGTTGAAGTTAGAAATCAAGCTGATGGCCTGATTCACGCGACAAAGAAAACCATGGGCGAAGAAAACGTTACCTTTGAAGATGGAGAAAAAGAAGCGATTGAACAAGCAATTGCGGATTTAGAGGAAGCTCTTAAAGGTGATGATAAGGATGCGATTGTTGCTAAAACTGAAACATTAACCCAAGCATCTCAAAAAATGGCTGAGCGCATGTACGCTGCAGCTCAAGCCGAAGCTGGACAAGCTGAAGCAGCTCAAGAGCAACCGCAAGCGGATGACGCTGGGGCGAATGATGATGTAGTTGATGCTGAGTTTGAAGAAGTAAAAGACGACAAGAAGTAGCCATTAGTTAGACTTGGCTTGTCTTTAAATGAGTTCAAGTTTAGCTGTTATTTTAGCCTTTATGGCAAATGGAAAATACAACGCGGGGATTGCCCCGCGTTGCTGTATCTAGACTTTATGGCTTTTAAAGAGTCTGGTTTAACAAATATAACATTTGGCGTTAATAGATTAATACGATACAGCGGTGCAATCATCGAAAATGGTCGCTGAAAGAATTCTAGAAGTATATGAGAACCGATTATGTCAAAGAAAGATTATTATGAAGTATTAAGCGTTAGTAAAAGCGTTGATGAAAAGGAATTAAAAAAAGCTTACCGCCGTTTGGCGATGAAGTATCATCCTGATCGTAACCCAGACTCAAAAGAAGCAGAAGAAAGCTTCAAAGAGGCAAAAGAAGCGTTTGAAATACTGAACGATCCGCAAAAACGTCAGGCATACGATCAATACGGTCATGCCGGCGTTGATCCAAGCCAAGGCGGTTTTGGTCAAGGTGGCGGTAATGGAAACTTCAGCGACATATTTGGTGATGTATTTGGTGATATCTTTGGTGGAGGCGGCGGAGGTGGCCGTGGTGGAAGGCAGCGACAGAGACGAGGTGCCGACCTTCAATATAATATGGAGATGTCGCTAGAAGAAGCGGTTAAAGGGGTTAAGAAAACAATTAAGATCCCAACCTATGTCAACTGCGACCCATGTGACGGCAGTGGCGCGAAAAAGGGATCGAGTTCATCCAGCTGTGAAACCTGTAAAGGTGCTGGTCAAGTAAGAATGCAGCAAGGTTTTTTCTCTGTTCAACAAACCTGCCCTACCTGCCAAGGCCAAGGAACCGTTATAAAAGATCCTTGTTCTAGTTGTTCTGGTCAAGGACGAGTTAGAAAAGAAAAAACACTGTCGGTAAAAATTCCAGCGGGTGTTGATACGGGCGACAGAATTCGCTTAACTGGAGAAGGTGAAGCTGGTGGGCCTGGTGCTATTGCTGGTGATCTTTACGTGCAAGCGCATGTCCGAGAGCATAAAATCTTCGAACGTGAAGGCGATAATCTATACTGCGAAATGCCGATTAGTTTTGCTTCCGCTTGTCTTGGCGGTGAGTTGGAAGTACCAACACTCGATGGTAAAGTTAAACTTAAAGTTCCTGCTGAAACCCAAACAGGCAGAATGTTTAGATTACGAGGCAAAGGCATTACACCAATGCGCGGTGGAATGAAGGGTGATCTTTTATGTCGTGTTGTGGTTGAAACTCCTGTTAATCTAAACAAAGAGCAAAAGAGCATGCTGAAAGAATTTGATGATTACCTATCCGGTAGTAAAAAGCAGCATAGCCCTAAATCCAGTAATTGGTGGAATGGTGTTAAAAGCTTTTGGGACGAAATGACCAACTAGTGTCTAGTTCGACAGGTTTGAGCAACCCATAATTTTCAGAGTTAATAACTTTGATTGAAGGCAGTGATAGTAGTATGCTTAACGCTTACTGCTACACTTCTTTTACACGCGAATTTTATACGCGAATTTTGCACGCGATCTGACGGCTACAAGAAAAATAACAAAAAAGGGAGTTGTTTTGTCGGGAAAAACGCTAATTAAAGTTATCGTAATTGGATTGCAATTGATTGCGTGTACTTATGCAGCAGAACCTCGCAATGAGATTTTTTCTTCGACGCGTTTCTTTGACGCTTTGTCTTCAGAAGAAAGGCAATACTTGGGCGCAAACCCACTGCTTAAGGTCTGTAATGTCACCCAGGCCTCTCAATCAAACGCAAGCCTAGATATTACCGCATTAATTACTCAAGGGACGGGCCTGCGACTGATTGCTAGTAAGCCTTATGCCTGGAAACAAGCCTTAGATGGTTTACAAAAAGGTGATTGTGATATCTTACCTTGGGCAACCGAAACCGAAGAACGATTACTTACCATGAATTTTACCCAGCCATTCGCTGAAATAATTCAGGTGATTATCACCCGACATGAGCAGCCATATATTAATGATATAGGGCTTTATACCGACCTTGTTTTTATAACAGAATCTGATAACGCCGTTATCGATCAGCTGCAAAAAAAATATCCTGAGTTTAAAAATATACGAGCGGAACAAACCAGTCAGCTATTTGATTTTGTCATCGACAAGAAAGCTTTTGGCAGTATTAGCGCTCTTTATTCTGTTGGAAACCTGTTCAACAAAGAAACCCCTTTTGAGCTCAAAATAGCTGGCAAACTTCCTAGAGAGTTTAATGATATCGTGGCCCTGGCAACTCGTAAAGAGGACGCCATTTTGAATAGTATTTTGAATAAGGCAGTGAGTTACTCCGATAAAAAGGCTATAGAAGCATTTATTAGCGGCGGTGCTGTTTTTGAGTATGACCCAAATGTTATCGATAGTAAAAGCCTCTGGGCGGCTGTATTAATGATTCCTTTGGTAATACTGCTATTGTGGTGGAACCGACATTTACGCAAATTAAATCATTGTTTATCAAAAACCCATGATGAGCTACAAGAAAAGACCAGTGAGCTTGAAATTTTATCGGTAACTGACCCTCTTACAACAGCGTTTAATCGTTTAAAGATTGATAGTGTATTTGCCGATGAAATTGCCCGTAGCGAGCGTTATGGACAACCTTTATCTATTTGTATGATTGATATCGACCATTATAAGAGTGTTAATGATAAGTATGGACATTTAATCGGTGATATTGTGCTGTCCAAGTTTGCGTTAATCTTAAAAGATAACCTTAGAACTCATGATGTGCTTGGCCGATGGGGTGGTGAAGAGTTTTTGGTAATTTGTCCACAAACGACTATCGGTGAAGCTCAAATCACCGCTGAAAAACTCCGGAGAGTTATTGAAAACAATGACTTTTCACCGGTAGATAATATAACCGCTAGCTTCGGTGTTACCCAATGGCATCCGGGTGAAACACAGGAAATGCTTATTTCCAAGGCGGATTACGCGATGTATCTGTCAAAACATCAAGGGCGTAACAAAGTTAACGTCTCTAGTAGTCAGTCAGACTTGCAGTCGCTAGAAAAAGTTTGATCTCGTTAGTGTAATCACCAACTTATTTTAATAGCCAGTTTATCTAGAACGCCAACTTTCTCGAAAACCAAGCAGCGAACCTAGATAGTAAAAATTTAGAGTCACAGAAGTCCTTTTCTCCCAGATCAGGCTACTAGTACCATGGCTGTTTGGTATTTTCGATATGCTTCATAATTCCGTACATCCAGTGGTTGGCCTGTTGCAAGGATATGTACTGCATTTGAATGCGATTAGATGCCAAATATATTTTAAGAGTTGCTAGGTTTTTTCTTCGTTGTATTGGCGATTGTTTGACTTCTACTTTTTGAACTTTATAAAGCGGAAAAATTACATGCCTAAAACCAAATAGACCTCTTTCAAAACGACCGTAGCCATCCTTCATACCAAAGCGGTAGGCTTTCCAACGTCTAATCACTAATGGTAAAAAGCCAACACTCGTAACAAGCGGAAAGGCAAATACCCACGGTATATCCGTTATCAAAAAAGCGATAATAGCGATGAGAGTAGAGGGTAAGAATAACTTCAAAATGACTGTTTTAGTAATATAACGGCGACTAATCCCTTCGGTTGGGATCGATTTAGGGTAATCCTCTAATAACAAATCGTTGAGTGCCTGCACTTGCTCGTTTGTTCTAGCTGGAACAATGAATAGACTTTTTCGACTTTGCTGATTTTTCTGACTATTTGAAATCTGGCCGAGTGTCATATTTTCCACCCGCAGCCATTTGCCGATGAAATTGGTTTGGCTAATGATGGCTTGGATTTTTGGTAGTTTTAAAGATTCCTGGTAATTGGTGAGCAGGCCACTAGAGCGTTTCAGGGTATTGTTATTTAACGTTAGTTGGTATTTATAGAACCTAAAAATAGCACCTATTATGGAAAACAGTAGCATTAGCGTGATTACGCTAGCCAATATTCCCGCGATCAATAGGATAGTTCCGGCTAAACCGCCACCAAAGTTTGACGCTAGCTGATTGAAGTCGTCCTTATCTACCCATTGACCAATCAGCTCTTCGCCCATGCCTATCAGCGGTGCGATAACCACAAAGAACCAAAATATACCATTACTTGAAACGCCATATTTAACCAGATTGTTTATTGTGGAGGTTGCAAGCGGTTCCTGGTGATTATCTTCTTCGTCGCCTGCTTCATCCGCTGTCGGACCAGAATGGGTCGATTGATATTGCAGTACTTGGTGCCTTAATGATTCCGCATAGCTGTCAGGTAACCCCGCTAGGTCCGCTTCATTACCCTTTGCACCGGCGGTTTCGATTTGTAACGTAACTAATGAAAAGGGTTTGAAGTATATCGGTTGTAATACATTGATATTCTGAATTCGGTCAAACTGAATAATTCGATGATTTTTTTTAAACACGCCATCGTTAATAAGCACTCTATTTTTGTCTATTTTAAACTGGAAATACCAAAATTGTAGAAACGAGCTAATCAATGTTAAGGCCACTGCAGCTATAGCAATTATCATAATAGCCCAAGATTTATCCTCGGAACTATAGGCAATCACCAATAATGGAGCCATGCCGGGTAAAGCATCTTTAAAAAAGTGAGTTATCGTTTTACCAATGAAAAAAATAACGGATAGCATGGAAAGTCTCTGCCACTCGCTTGATTTTTGTTTATCTTGAACATTACTCATGGTCGTTTTTGTTACTCCCATGTTTTTGGTCTGTTTTCGGGAGCTCTGGTTCTACCACGTTTTTTTCTGTAGGGGGTTTTTCTAAGGTGTTTTTTTCTAAGGTGTCTTTTTCCAGGGTGACTTTTTCTTCGATGTTTTTTTCAACGGCATCTTTATCAACGAGCCCTTTTTCTGCGGCATCTTTATCGACGGTGTCCTTCTCTATCGCATTTGGTTCAGGAATGAGGTGCTCAACTAGCTCGGAAGTTTGTTCGACTAGTTCCTTGCTATTAGCCTCATTAGCTAGTTGCTCGTCCTCGATTGCGTCTCCGGCATATTTGAGGATCTGTTGACGCAAGTACTCAGCGGTCTCGCTGGGTAATCCGGAAATACTTAAATCTGAACCCATTCCACCTGCAGTAAAAAACTTAATGGTTGCCAATTTAAATCGTCTTTCGAGGGGGCCATGTGAAATATCAATATGCTGAATGCGTGAATAATTTAATGCCGTTTGTTTTTTCCACCAAATCCCTTGTTTGAAATAAACATCAAATTCGTCGATGGCGTAGCCTCTGGCTTTAGCAGAAAAATAGCTAAAAACAGCTGAGTAAATTGCAATGGCGATAATAATAGGGGTTACAAACCATGGAAAATTGACCTGTTGAATAAAGATATCAACCAAAATTTGGGCGAGCAAAATGACGAACCAGAATACCGAGTTGGCAAAGGCGTTTAATGCCGGAAAGCTCTCAGATAAGGGCATGAAAGTAATTGACCTAGCGGTCTCAGTAACTGCTTGGGCTTGTTCGCACACTGGCGCCGGGCTAGTTGCTTGATTTAATTCGTCGCTAGACTCTGACATACCATCTCTCTTTTACATTTCTTTGGGTTAAATTAGTTTAGACCACTAGTTGCAGACGAACGAGCTTTCCTTTTATTCGCCTAAACAATTTATAAGCCATAGATTTCTATAACATTAGCTGTTTAGCTAGCAGCCTCTGTAAGTTCTTTTTTCGTTCAATTGGCATGTTGGTAACAATGTCTTCTAAGTTATCAGGAAGATAATCAAGAGTATTTGCCTCTGTTCGAAAAACATAAAAATCAAATAGTTGCTGCCACGCTCGTCGTTTTTCGATTGACAATGATGGTATAGATAACAGACTGTGCAACAAGCTTTGGTAGGGGGTGATGGCATCACCTGGAAGCCCACCCCACCAGTAGTTAGCCAAAACATTAAAAGAGCTAAGCGATTCTACGTTATGCCACCAAAGGTAGGGTATATAAATAGCATCGCCGGGATCCAGTTCTGCGACCAATGCGTTATCTGCCGCGGATTTAAATTTAGGGTAGCGATCGTAATCCGGATTATTTAAATCAACTAGGCTTGTTGGTGCCCCCGCAGGAGTGCTGAGCAACGGTCCAATATACAGGTTAGGGGTTTCTTCTGGGCGAAACAGTGAAAACCTTCGCCGACCAGCAACCACACAAGCAATATTTTCCTGTGAGTCATAGTGGGCTGGAACCGTTGATTGATTACCTATCCATAGTCTCGGAATAACTTCATTATTTAATAAAGGCATCGAATTATCATCGATAAATGTCGGCAAGTAGTCAGCACTTGAAATGCCCTGCATAGCAAGGATTTTTGGTTTGGCTGAGTTAGCTTGTTGCAATAACTCGCTGATATAGCCATCTATAGTGTAAGGCTTGCGTTCAAAATTAAATCCGTTTAACGCTTCATTATAGGTTAACCGGCGGTCATCATTAGCGTCGGCAACGATCGCGGTAATTGGCTTAGAGCCGGCGGTCGAAGCTAGGTAGTTCGCAAGTTGTTCGTCGGATTCTAAACCCAGTGAAACCGCCGGCCATTCGGCTACGGCGCCCCTAATGACGACAGGTTCTGATTTCGCGACGATTTCCCGGTGGAAAGAGTGAAAATCAGTGGTATTAGTTTCCTGAATTGATTGCATGATTTATCGCTGGTCCCTATTCACGAAGGCCAACCGTTGGCCAACAATGATAGTAATAGAGTAACCCAAAACATCTTTCGTTGGGAATCTTATCTGTAATAGAAACCTTTAATTACAAAGACATTCATTAAGCGACTTGCATTAACATTCTCTCTAATCTTCGATAGCTTAGTGCTTCCGCCAGGTGGGCTTGTTTGACTTGTTGGCATCCTTCTAGATCCGCTATCGTTCGTGATACGCGTAAAATTCGATGATAGGCTCGGGCAGAAAATTTTAGCTTTTCTAGAACGGCTAAAATAAAATCCTCGGCACCGGGTTCGAAACAGATGGCCGTTTCTAGCTCTTTGGGGTTGAGCAAGGAATTACATTTGCCGCGAGTTTTTATTTGGTGTTGCATTGTTGATATAACTCGCTTTCTAACAATTTCCGATGGTTCAGATTTGTCGTCAGGGATATTTCTTAATTCTTCTTGGGTCATTGAAGGTACATCCACATGCATATCAATTCTGTCGATAAATGGACCTGATAGTTTAAGCAAGTATCGCCGAATTTTATCCGAGGTACATCGGCATACTCCTCTTGGGTTGCCAAAATGGCCACAGGGGCATGGGTTCATTGCCGCTAGAAATTGAAACTTTGCTGGATATTCAGCTCTTCGGGTGGCGCGGGAAATGGTAACGGTTCCAGATTCTAAGGGTTCTCTCAGCACTTCAAGAACGCGGCGTTCGAACTCGGGTAGCTCGTCTAGAAACAAAACACCATGATGGGCTAATGAAATTTCACCGGGTTTCGGATTGCTTCCTCCGCCAACCATTGCCGCCGCTGTTGCAGTATGATGAGGACTTCTAAAAGGCCTCATTCGCCATTGTTGAGTATCTAAACCATGATCACTAACCGACGTGATGGCAGCAGACTCTATCGCTTCTTTTTCACTTAGCTGCGGTAAAATGCCCGCTAGTCTGGTTGCTAGCATTGTCTTACCGGTTCCTGGTGGACCGATAAATAACAAGTTGCGTGTAATCACCCTACTAGAGCAAGGCCATGCTGAAGGCCATATAATTCAACACATGCAGTAAAACAAAGTATCAGATTGTGATAAAAATAATGGGTAGGGGTCTTTCAAATCGCTGAAGCCTTCCTCTTTCCCGAAGGTGATTTTTGAAAGAGGCATAACTCAATTTTTAGAAAAAAAAAGTATTTTAGCTAGTTTTTGATTTTATGAGGTTCAGTATACATATCAACAAAGTCAACAGATCTTAACTTATAAGCCATTAACTTTTCACTAATAGCTTTCTGATTCCCA
>CAJQOL010000138.1 GCA_905479925.1 uncultured Kangiellaceae bacterium
TTCGGAACGGGATATTCTTCGTTACAATACCTTCAAAAATTGCCGGTTGATACGCTTAAAATTGACCGCTCGTTTATCGTTGAACTGGCGGAAAATCCTACCGAGGAATCGCTGGTAAGCGGTATTATATTTTTAGCGCATAACCTGCAGTTAAATGTTGTTGCCGAAGGCGTCGAAGACAAAGCGATGGTCGAATACTTGAGTGAAAGAAACTGTGACTTTATTCAAGGCTATTATTACTATAAACCCATGAATCAGCAAGATATGACGCGAGTGTTCGAACAAAACCGCTAACGACTTCTTGTCTTTCGAATATCCTATTTTTATCTTATTTTTCTCACTAAAGTTTGAGCACAGCTCAAACTGCTGTATGCTACCAAACATACTCATATTTGATTGACCTCACAATTATTGTCATGCAAAAGAAGCTAAATATTTTTACGGGGCTAGGCTGGGTTTTATTATCTGTCGGTGTCACCTTATACATATTTCCCTTTTTCTACGAGTATTTAGGTAGTTATAGCGGATTAATCGCATTCGTCTTAATTTTTATTGGTATATCACTGTTAAAATATAGAAAAGACCAAATGAAATAGCCTCGTTAAGAAGGTGTCTAAAAACTAATACACTCAACTGAGGAATTAACTCTCCATGCCCGTTAAACTCACAGAATACAGTCATGGCGCCGGATGCGGTTGCAAGATTTCCCCTGCTGTACTGAAAAAAATAATTGCATCAGACTTGCCTAAACAGTTAGATCCAAACCTTTTAGTGGGCAACGAAACTAGTGATGATGCGGCGGTTTTTGACCTCAATAATGGAACATCAGTGATCAGTACCACCGACTTTTTTATGCCGATTGTCGATGACCCCTTTACCTTTGGAAAAATTGCAGCAACTAATGCAATAAGTGACATTTACGCAATGGGCGGATTGCCCATAATGGCTATAGCTATTCTCGGATGGCCCGTTGATAAACTACCACCTGAAGTCGCGCAACAAGTTGTTGAAGGTGGGCGTTCGGTTTGTCAACAAGCGGGCATTAGTTTAGCAGGAGGGCATAGTATAGACTCACCAGAACCTATCTTTGGCCTAGCCGTTACTGGAACCATAGAAACCAATAAAGTTCTTAAAAACTCTACGGCAAGTGTCGGAGACTATCTATTTTTGACTAAACCTTTGGGCATTGGAATATTAACCACCGCCCAAAAGAAAAAGATTCTCAAGGAACGTGATCAAGGTTTAGCTATAGAGATCATGTGTCAGCTCAATAAAGCAGGACATGTTTTTTCTGAAATTGCCGGAGTGACAGCTATGACTGATGTGACCGGCTTCGGGTTGTTTGGTCATTTAGGTGAAATATGCAAAGCAAGCGCGGTTTCTGCGAAGCTAGACTTTAATAAAGTGCCGCTAATTGGGGAAGCGGAACGGTACAGGTTGGAAGATGCAATTCCAGGGGGGACTGAGCGAAATTTTGAAAGTTATCAATCGACGCTTTCGGAATTAACCGATAAGCAAAAACATTATGGATGTGATCCGCAAACTAGTGGTGGTTTACTTGTCGCCGTAAATGAATCGAGCATTTCGGAGTTTCAAAATGCCGCTGAAAGTTTTGGCTTACAGTTAGAAAGCTTCGGGCGGTTGATTGCAAAAGATGAAAAGCTAATATATGTATAGTCGGTTGACTAGAGAGGCGATATTTTGACTCAGTTAATAAGGGATTTTCGCTCAATATTTCTGTCAGACAAACCACTTATTGATTTAAGGGCTCCTTGCGAGTTTACTCTTGGTGCTTTTCCCTCCGCTATCAGTTTGCCGTTAATGACCGACGAGCAGCGACATTTGGTCGGTCTGTGTTATAAGGAAAAAGGCCAACAAAAGGCTATTGAACTTGGGCACGAGTTGCTTGATAGTCAGGCTCGAGAGCATCTGGTTAATTCGTGGAAAACATATGCCGATCTCAATGCCAATGATTGCTATATGTATTGTTTTCGAGGTGGGCTGCGCTCAAAAACGAGCCAACAATGGTTATCGCAAGCGGGAACTGATTTAGCCATAGTGGATGGTGGTTATAAAGCCATGCGCCAATACTTAATCGAGCAAACAGAGCTAATTGCCGAGAGCCAAAATTTTAAGGTCTTAACGGGTTATACCGGGAGCGCAAAAACACATCTGTTATTGCAGTTTAAACAGTCTCTCGACTTAGAAGGTTTAGCCAATCACCGCGGTTCAAGCTTTGGTGAACAAATGACCCCGCAGCCGACACAAATAGACTTTGAGAACAAACTAGCAATAGCGCTACTTAAATTAAATGAACTTTCATTGCCCTCAATTCTCATTGAAGATGAGAGTCGGCTGATTGGCTCACGTTCAATTCCAATGGTTTTAAAAGACAAGATGGATAATGCCGATTTAATTATGTTAAACGAGCCTTTTGAGTACCGTTGCGAGCAGATTTTTAAAGATTATGTGGTTAAGTTAAGCGCGGATTATAAAGATAAATATGCTGAAAATGATGTAGAAAACTATCATGCCTACTTGGTGAAATCCGCGCAGCGAATCAAAAAACGGCTTGGCGGGGTTAGAATGAGCAAACTGCTCGCACTAATCGATAATGCGATACAAGTTCAAAAAAACAACGGAAATTTGCAATTACATCGAGATTGGATTGGATTTTTGTTGGAGAAATACTATGATCCAATGTACGCCTTTCAGCTTTCAAAGAAACGTGACCGGATAATCTTTGAAGGAAACACTGAGCAGGTGGTCGAGTATATTTCAGAGTTACAGTAGCTTTCCGGCACAGAATTAATAGAGGATTTATGTGATGATTAGTTTAAATGAGCAGCAAGATGTATTCACGTT